>NZ_NFLA01000018.1:0-55233 GCF_002160675.1 Erysipelatoclostridium sp. An15 | reverse complement strand
CGGTACTTTCAATTCAGCAAAAGCAGAACTTGAAAGACTGGCTCTTGCTTCTTAAATCGGTGATTGTACTACTCATTTACTACTTTTGGTTGCATTTTCATGCTGGTAAATGCCAGCTTTTGCAATGTATCTTCCAAACGGAAAATGCCGATAAAGCCCTAAAATACAGGCTATACCGACATTTACCAGCTTATGAAAAGATAATCAGAAATTTAGTAAGTTTTTATCTGAAAAACAGTTATTGAAGGGAGATAATAATGAAACTTATACCATTATTTAAAAAGATAAAGTTAAATAAAGCTCAAGAAGATGAGTATAAGCTAACTATTGAAAATGAAATTAAGCAGAATTTATGGATTATAGTTGTTTTGATTTTACTTTTTCAAATATATAATATGTTTTATGTAGGCATTTATACTGATTTTACTTTTGCTTCAGTGGCTAGTAAAGTTTATATGACAATGTATGCTGTAATGATGGCTGTTTGTATTTTGACTTTACTTATCATAGCTTTTAAAAAAAGAAAAGGTGGCAAGGTAACTGGCATTCAATATTTCTTTGTATTATTTTTAATACTATGGTCATTGATAATTACTGTTTATGATAACCGGGTTTCTAACAATATTAATGTTTATATTATTAGTTTATTAGGAATTGCTATTTTAACATACATTCCACCTAAGTTTTTTGTACCGTTGTATGTAATTGCTAATATTGCTTTGATTTATTCGATTTCATATTTTTATCCTGGTGATTATACGATTCATTATAGTTTATATCTTAATAGTGTATCATTAACGCTTATGGCACTATTTATTAGTTATTATCGTTATCAATCAACACGCCAGGCATTTTTAAATAATTATATTATTAGAGCTAAAAATAAAACTATTGTTGAAAATAGTGCTCGGTTAGATTTTGTTGCCCATCATGATTCTCTTACAAAATTATTAAATCGTCGTTATCTAACTAAATATTTAGAAACTATTTATCAAAAAAATAGTAATCTACCTCAAAAAACGGGAGTTTTGATAATTGATATTGATGATTTTAAAAAATATAATGATTACTTTGGTCATGTAAAGGGAGATCGTTGTTTAGAAAGAGTAGCGAATGCCTTAACACTTTGTTTAAGCGAAGGGGTATTGATTAGATATGGCGGTGAAGAGTTTGTCTATATTAATGAAAATATTACGCTAGAAAGATTGCAAGTAATTGGTGATGAATTATGTCAAGCAATCGAACAGCTAGATTTAACCGTACCACCAAATGTAGCTAGAAAATGTGTGACAGTAAGTGTTGGGGGAACAACTGGTATTATTAAAGATGAAGAGTCATGGTTAGAAGTATTAAATACTGCTGATGAAGCTTTATATATGGCTAAGAAAAAAGGAAAAAGTAAATGTATTTGTAAGTAAGCAGCATGTAAAGACATGCTGTTTTCTAATGAGGTAATTAATCCTAATTTATTTAATAAGTTAATATAAAAGATATATTAATGTTTTAAGATGATTAAAAAACTGGAATTAAATATAGTATCGTATTATTTTTATAGTCAAAGAATGGAGGAATTTGATGAAAAGGACAAAATTAGATGATCGAATATTACCAGAATATACCCGCGGTGAAGAAATCTTTAATATGGTTACTCATATAGTCGGTGGTGCTTTTGGAATAGCGGTATTAGTTCTTTGTATCGTTTTTGCTGCTATTCATCATAATGGTTATGGAATTGCCTCAGGGATAATATATGGTGTTTCAATGATTTTATTATATACTATGAGCAGTATTTATCATGGCTTGCCAGCTAATCGAAAAAGTAAAAAAGTATTCCAGATTATGGATCACTGTACTATTTTTGTTTTGATTGCTGGAACATATACACCAGTATTACTATGTTCAATCAGACCAATCGATCCTTTTTGGGCTTGGGTCATTTTAGCAATAGAATGGGGCTGTACAATTATAGGTATTATTTTAAATGCGATAGATATAAAAAAATATTCAACTTTATCGATGGTTTTATATTTAGCGATGGGCTGGGGAATAGTTTTTAGATTTAATCTATTACCAGAAGCAGTTGGGATGAGTGGTATTTATTTATTAGTAGCCGGTGGTTTAGCGTATACAATTGGAACGATATTCTATGGTTTACAAAATAAACATCGTTATATGCATAGTATCTGGCATTTATGGATACTGCTTGGAAGTGCTTTACATTTTTTATGTATAATTTTATATGTTATTTAATTGAATATAAATTGAAACCGTCATCTTATTTATAGAGACTGACGGTTTTTCTTTTCTTTATGAGCTGTAATAATTGTATAACTATTTGCATTTATCGTTATAATACAATTATCGATACTTACATACCAGTTTTTCCCTTTTTGGATAATGATTGCGTTTGGCAATTTAATTTTAGATTTACACCATTCAACAACATCATCGCTGTCTAAAGATAGATTTCTTTTTATTCTAATTACACCTAAATCAGTTGTGTGTAATTTAGCTAAATTTGTTAATAGTTCATTAGTTACATTCATTTTTATTTATCCTTTTATAAAAATATTATTTTTTAATGATTATACCATGTCAAATTAATATTATCATTTCTTTTTTGTTATTAGCCTTGTAAATATTAATCATTGTCGTTAAGATTATATTTAGTGAGGTAGTTATGAAACGGGAAATTATTTCTTTACATATTGCGGTAATGTTATTTGGGTTAGCGGGGGTCATTGGTAAGTTTGTTAGTGTACCAGCTATTTTAGTCACCTTTGGAAGAGTGTTTTTTTCATCAATATTTTTATTAATTATTATATTAATAAAAAAGGACAATTGGAAATTAAAGAAACGTGATTATAGTTATGTTATTGTAGCAGGGATAATACTTGCAATTCATTGGTTTACTTTTTTGCAGGCAATCCAAATAGCAACGGTTGCGATTGGAACCATTACATTTGCAACTTTTCCAATATTTGTAACATTTTTAGAACCATTAATATATCATGAAAAATTAGAAATAAAAAATGTGACAATGGCAATTATTATGTTTGCAGGAGTATTAATTACTGTTCCAGAATTTTCATTGGCTAATCAAATGACGCTTGGAATCGTTGTAGGGATGATCAGTGCCTTTAGTTATGCTATTTTATGTTTATTTAATCGCTATTTATCACTAAATTATTCAGGAACAATAATATGTCTTTATGAACAAGGTGTAGCAACAATTATTTTATTTCCGACAATATTTTTTGTTACAACGACAATTAATTCATTAGACTTAGGAGCAATAATATTTTTAGGAATTGTTTGTACAGCAATAGCCCATAGTATCTATGTAAATAGTTTGAAAAAGATAAAAGTCCAAACAGCTAGTATTATTTCTAGTATGGAAAGTGTATATAGTATTATATTTGCGTTTTTATTATTAAATGAAATGATGGCTTTTAAAGAATTATTAGGTGGTTTGATTATTATTGGTGTAGCTATTTACTTGTCTTTTAATAATTAATAGGATGATTTGTTCATAAATGTTTAAATTAACAGGACTATAATATAAATGAGAAGGTGATATTATGTTTAGATTTAATTATGAATTTGAAAATCAGATTATTGATAAATGGAATAAAAAAGTACGTTTATTAAGGATCGTTGGTGGAATTATTGGTGTTTTGATGATTATTCTTGCTATCTTAGCAATTATTTTTCCGATTGAATCATTAAGTTTAGTAGGCAAGTTTATCGGGTTAGTTTTTTTAATACTAGCTATATATCGTTTTATAGATTATTTAGCAACACCATCTTTTGTAAGATATACCGGTAATTTAGTTATAGTTGTTTGTAATCTATTAATTGGATTATTGTTTTTAAGTTCACCGTTAGAACTGACAGTTAGTACTATTACATGTGTTTTAGCAATTGTGTTACTTATCTATGGTATTAATAAGTTAACTTTTTCGTATCGTTTAAGTTTATTTGGAATTGTTGATGTTAGCTGGGTAAGGGCTATTGGTATTATTAGTATTATTATGGCAGTAATTTTATTAATAGCGCCAATGGTTATGACGGTTATCATAAATTATATTCTTGCAGGTTTTTTATTAGCTGGTGGAGTTGGATTATTGATAGAAGTATTAGAAATGAATGATTTAAGATTATAGTAATATGATTTGTATAGAGATGAAAAGGGGTTCTTGTTTAAAGTAAGAACCCCAAGTTTTTATAAATACTATTTTGAAATTACTGGCTGTAAGTTCCGCCAGGTCCAGCGTTGATAACTGCTTCTGGGAAATTAGAATATTGCTTAAAGTTGTTTTGGAACATTTTTACTAATTTTTGAGCAGTCTGGTCATAAGCATCTTTATCGATCCAAGTAGATTTTGGATTCAATAATTCCTGAGGAACACCAGGACAGAATTTAGGAATATTTAAATTGAAGTAAGGATCTCTTTCATAGCTGACAAAATCTAGTTCGCCATCAATTGCGGCATTGATCATAGCACGAGTAAATTTAATCGGGATACGTTTACCGGTTCCATAAGATCCGCCAACCCATCCAGTATTAATCAAAAAGACATTGGCACCAGCTTTTTTAACTCGACGCTGGAATTGTTGTGCATAAAGCAAAGGGTCTAATGGTAAAAATGGTTCTCCAAAACAGGTAGAAAAAGTTGCTTCGGGTTCGGTAACCCCATCTTCAGTACCAGCTAGTTTGCTTGTATAGCCAGATACGAAATGATATGCTGCTGAGTTTTTATCTAATTTAGAAATCGGTGGTAAAACCCCGAAAGCATCAGCGGCCAAAAAGAAAATTGTTTTTGGAATTGGAGCTACCCCTTCAGGTGCAATATTAGCGATAAAATTTAGCGGATAACCAACACGGGTATTTTCAGTAATTGAATTATCATTAAAATCAATTATTCTAGTATCTTCAAATAAGCAGACATTTTCAGCAACAGCACCAAATCTTACCGCATCCCAGATTTCAGGTTCATTTTCTTTAGATAAATTAATACATTTTGCATAGCAGCCGCCCTCAAAATTAAATACTGAAGTATGTGACCAGCCATGTTCATCATCACCAATTAATTTACGTTTAGGATCAGCGGATAAAGTTGTCTTTCCAGTTCCTGAAAGTCCGAAGAATAACGCAGTATCGCCTTCATCACCAATATTTGCAGAACAGTGCATAGTAAAGACATTTCGTTGCGGTAAAACATAATTCATGACACAAAAAATACTTTTTTTGATTTCACCGGAATAACCAGTTCCAGCGATTAAAACTATTTGTCTAGCGTAGTCAATCATTACAGCAACATCGCTATTTAAACCAACGCTTTTATCAATTTTGCAATCAGGTGCTGCTAAAATTAAATAATCTTCTTGAAAATGCTGTAATTCACGAGGAGTAGGTTTAATTAAAAGATTAGAAATAAAAAGATTTTGACTGGCTTTTTCATTAATGATTCTAAAAGCATATGAATATTTTGGGTTAGCACCAGCGTAACCATCAAAAATGTATAAGTCTTTATCTGATAAGTGATCGATAATTTGTTTATAAACTAAATCAAATTTTTCTGGTGAAACCGGACGGTTAACTTTACCCCAAGCAATTTTATCATGGATTGAAGGGTGGTCGACAATATATTTATCGTTTGGTGAACGACCCGTTCTTTCACCAGTTTCAATACATAAACAGCCAGCTCTACTAAGGCGTCCTTCTTTTTTTAATAGGGCTTTTTCGACTAAAGATCCAGCGGGAATGTTTCGATAAATTGTTCCAGTAGTTGAAAGCCCATATTTTTCAATTCCATATGTTTCCATAAATTTTTTTATGAAGTGACTTTTATTAAATTGTTTGTTACCTAATTTTTATATTTAAAAGTCCTTCACATCTCCTTTCTTAATATTTTTTATATGTTAGTGTATGATTTTCATACAAAACAAACGAAATTATTATTAGTAAATGAATAAATTATGATATATAGCTCTTTTTTTATTCTACCTTATTTTAAGTTGTAAATACAGAAGATAATGTTTTTTCTAGGGGGTTAATAGTTAAAAATAATAAATATGGTGCGCATTTTTTTAAATTGTGTTATAGTATGCTTGATTTTGAGGCTGGTTTGTATTTTATGGAGGTTGATTGGAAATGAAAAAGACATTATATTTAATGCGTCATGGAGAAACATTATTTAATGTTCGAAAGAAAATTCAAGGCTGGTGTGATGCGCCTTTAACAGAATTAGGAATTAAACAAGCTAAAGTTGCGGGAAAATATTTTAAAGATCATAATATTACATTTGATCATGCTTATTCTTCAACTTCAGAGCGTGCTTGCGATACTTTAGAATTAGTGACAGATATGCCATATACACGTCTTAAGGGTTTAAAAGAGTGGAATTTTGGTGTTTTTGAAGGAGAAAGTGAAGATTTAAATCCACCTCTTCCATATGGAGATTTCTTTGTAACTTATGGTGGCGAAGGTGAATTAGAAATGCGTCAGCGAATGGCAGATACTTTATTAGAAGTTATGAAAAAAGAAGATCATCAGACAGTTCTAGCTGTTAGTCATGGGGCTTCATGTCGTGGGTTCATGCGTTACTGGTCAAAAAATAGTCAAGTTGATCAAACAACTAGAATTCGTAATTGTTGTATTTTGAAATTTGAATTTGAAAATGATGAGTTTTCTTTAGTTGAAATAATTAATCATGATTTTTAAGTAAACGAGATTAAATTCTCGTTTTTTTAATGTTATAATAGTTAATGTCAATCGATGTAGGAGGGGTATTATGGAAAAAGTAAGATTAGGAAGAACTAATATTGTTGTTAATCGTAATGGCTTTGGAGCTTTACCGGTACAAAGAGTAAATAAAGAAGAAGCCAAAGTGATTTTAAAAAAGGCCTATGCAAATGGAATTAATTTCTTTGATTCAGCTCGGGCTTATAGTGATAGTGAAGAAAAAATAGGATTATCTTTAAGTGATGTACGTAAAGATATTTATATTGCCACAAAAACAATGGCTACAACAGTAGAAGATTTTTGGCGCGATTTAAATACAAGTTTGGAATTATTGAAAACTGATTATATTGATATTTACCAATTTCATAATCCATCATTTTGTCCTAAACCAAATGATGGAACAGGATTGTATGAAGCAATGTTGGAAGCTAAAGAACAAGGAAAAATAAAACATATTGGAATAACTAATCATCGTCTACATGTTGCAAAAGAAGCCGTAGAATCTGGTTTGTATGATACGTTACAATTCCCATTTAGTTATTTAGCATCTGATAAAGAAGAAGAACTAGTAAGATTATGTAAGGAAAAAGATGTCGGTTTTATTTGCATGAAAGCTTTATCAGGTGGTTTAATTACTCGTTCTGATGTAGCTTATGCTTATCTAGCTCAATTTGATAATACTTTACCAATTTGGGGAATTCAAAAAGAAAAAGAACTAGATGAGTTTATTAGTTACAATGATAATCCACCAGTTTTAAATGATGAAATTAAAGCAATAATAGAACATGATCGTCAAGAATTAGCTGGTGAATTCTGTCGTGGCTGTGGTTATTGTATGCCTTGTCCAATGGGAATTGAAATAAATCAATGTGCTAGAATGTCTTTAATGCTTAGAAGATCTCCAAGTGCTAATTGGCTTTCACCGCATTGGCAAGAGGAAATGAAAAAAATTGAGACATGTATAAATTGTGGTAAATGTAAAGCACATTGTCCATATGATTTAAACACACCTGAATTATTAAAGAAAAACTATGAGGATTATAAGACTTTCTTAAAATAATCCTCTTTTTTTATACTATAATTGCATGAATAATATGTAAAATTACTAATCCTGCAAAAATAATAGATAATGCCATATGGATTTTTTTCCATTTAGGCTTGTTTTGTTTAATTATATATGCAAATAAAATAATTAATAATAAAATCATCCAGGCAATTTTACCACTAAACATCGCTGGATTATTACCGGCTAATATCCCATGGATTAAAGCTAAAACAAGTAATAAAAAAGCATAAATCTGGTGGAATGAAGTGATTTTTAAAAGAACTTTATTACCCGCAAACTTATTTTTCCATAATGGTAAAATACATAGAATTAATAGAATACAACAAATTAAAGCAATAATTTTATTTAACAACATAATACCTACAAAGTTAGAACAAACTAACAATTCGTATTATACTGAAGTTAGAAAAATAGTCAACAAATATTATATTTTTAGAATATTTATGATAATAGTTATTAACTACAATTT
Organism: Erysipelatoclostridium sp. An15; assembly: GCF_002160675.1. NCBI lineage: Bacteria > Bacillati > Bacillota > Erysipelotrichia > Erysipelotrichales > Coprobacillaceae > Thomasclavelia > Erysipelatoclostridium sp. An15. The sequence continues at coordinate 46,950 of NZ_NFLA01000018.1, read as the reverse complement.
TATAGAATATTAATTTAGGATCAAAAGAGTTACTAAAAAGTTTTATAAATTTACTTAGATATGGTTATATAATATTAAAATATTATATACTTAATTTTAGGGTGGTGAATAGAGATGTTATTAATTGACAAAATAGCTAATGAGAAATTAACCAAAGTAGAACGAGATATTGCGAATTATTTATTGGAACACCGAGTTTCTTTAAGTAATTTGTCAACTCGAGATATTGCAAAAGAAGTATATTGTTCATCTTCAGCTGTAATTAGATTAGCTCATAAATTAGGATATCAAGGTTATAATCAGTTAAAAGAACAATTAATTAAGGAACAAAAATATTTGGATTCACATTTCGATAATATTGATGCTAATTTGCCTTTTAGTAAAGATGATAATATGATGAGTGTTGTTGGCAGTATTAAAGAAGTTATTAACGAAGCTACAAAAGATACAGTATCGTTAATTCATCATGATTCATTGCAACGTGCAATTAGGATAATTGATAAGGCCCAGCATATTTATGTTTTTGGCTTTGGGGCTTATGTACCACTAGCTACAGTTTTTCAACAAAAAATGTCGAGGATAAAAAAGCATGTTATTGTTCAAAATCATATTGGTGAAGAAAAATATCAGGCGGATATGTTAGATGTTAATGATTGTGCTATTATTGTATCTTATTCAGGAGAAAATCATAGTTTAATTAGGGTGGCTTCGTTATTAAAAGAGAAAAATATTCCGATTATCATTATGACGAGTTTTGGAGAAAATACATTAAGTTGTTTTAGTGAATGTATTTTATATATTGCTACTAGAGAAAAGTTATTTTCTAAGATTGCTAATTTTACTTCTGAACATTCAGTATCTTTATTGTTTAATATTTTATATTCATGCTATTTTCGACTCAATTATGAAAATAATTTAGATTACAAAATAAAGCATTCAAAAAAAGTTGAAGTAGAACATTTTTCATCTAACCAAATTATAATGGAAGAAGATAAAAATTAGTATTTTATCTAAAAAATAGAGCACTGTTCTATTTTTTAGATAATTATTAAAATAAATTTTAGAGCGATGTTTTTAAAAGAACAGGTGCTCTATTTTTTTGTTTTAAAGCATGTTAAAACATAGATACAAGAGGAGGAAAAGTGTGAAAAATAATTTGACCCAATCGTGAGTAAAAACACAAAAAAAGACGAACTTAAAAACAAGTTCGGTTTCATTTAGAAAAAACAGAATATTATTTAGGAATTTCTTGAATAGATGATACATCAAATCCCTGTGATTTTAGAAAGGCCAGTGCTGTCTCAACTGTATAATTGTTCTTTTCTCTTTGTGGCTTTGGATCCTTAAATGATTCGTAGTCTGAAGGATTGAACTTTTCTCCAGTAAGAATCATGTGATAAATACTGACAAGCATCATTCTTGCGATAGCTATGATTGCTTTCTTGTGTCCTCTTCTTTTCTTGATCCTTGTATACTTTTGACCAAAATAACTGTTTTTCTTTCTGATGGCTGCCAATGCACATTGTACTAATACCGGTTTAAGATACTGCCCGGCTTTGCTGATACGAACTGATCTTTTCTTTCCTGCACTTTCATTATTGGCAGGAGAGACTCCAGCCCAGCAGCATAGCTGTTTATCTGTTTCAAATTGTGTCATATCAACACCGATTTCAGAAATGATAAGAATAGCAGACATAAGCTGTATTCCATCAATTTCCGTAATATGGATGAAATCATCAAAGTATCTGGAAGCACGTTTGATGATTTCTATTTCAACAGCTTCAATATGTTTATCAAGTTCATTCATATGTGATTGAATTTCTGTCATCTTAAATCTTTGATCGGGCTCAATCTTGGAATTTTTAAGAGATTCAATTATTTTGTCTTTGTTTCTGCAGCTGCCATGTATAAGTTTTGTGATTTTAGCTTCATCAATAGCTTCAGTAGATAGAACTTCATTCATTATGGCTTTAGCTGTTTTTCCAAAAGGATCAGAAACAACAGAAGCAAGAGCGATATTTGAAACGGTCATAGAATTCTGATAACGATTCCGTTCAGAAGTACGCATACAGATGAGCTTGAAGCGGTAACGAGAGAGACCTCTTAATTCACGAATATCCTTAGATGGGATAAAAGATGATTTGAGAAGATCATGTTTGAAAAGATCACAAATCCATTTGGAATCTTTCTTGTCTGTTTTTTTGCCTTTGATAGCTTTGACATATTTAGGATGAACAAGGACAATATTCATTTTGGCTTCAGTCTCAAGGACGTTGAACACAGGAATCCAATATTTACCGGTAGATTCCATGCAGACATCAAAGCATTTGTGCTCAATAAGCCAGTTTTTAAGGTTATAGAGATCATAGTTAAGAGAAGAGAAATCTTTTTGAATATATTCAGTGACACGAGTTTTCTTGTCAGTGATACCAATGGTGGCAACAATAAGGTTCTTGTGAACATCAAGACCAGCACAATTAAAACGGTGGATTTTAAGCATAAAAAAAACTCCTTTCAAAAAAGGAGAAGTGGCATTGACTGTCAGTCTGCGAAATATCACTATAGTTGATTAAAACAATCTTAAGTGTCCAGGCTCTAAGTCCTACTTGTTTGTGCTTGAAAGACTGACGGCGACTTATAAATATTCAGGATATTCTATATCGAGTAGAATTGCCTACTCTCCTCCACGTGCTCTGTAGTATACCACCTCTCTTATAGGATACTACAAAAACGATTGGAGAGAAATTATTTTTAATAAAATGTTTGTGTCCGACCGACGAAGACGGACGGAAATGGAGGAAAATATGAAAAAAAGAATGTTAGGTAATATTGAAGTAGGTTGTATTGGTATGGGATGTATGGGATTTTCACATGCTCATGGTGACCCTGCCCCTAGAGAAGAATGTATTAAGATGATTCGCAAAGCTCATGAATTGGGGGTTACTTTATTTGATACGGCAGATGTTTATGCTAATGGTCATAATGAAATATTAGTAGGAGAAGCACTAAAACCCATTAGAGATGAAGTTGTTATTTTAACAAAATTTAACCCTGAAAAAGATCCTGTAAATGATTTGTCAAAAGGAACTGTAGAAGAGCAAATTGAAGCTAGACTAGATGCATCATTAAAAAGATTAGATACTGATTATATTGATATTTATATGATGCATCGTGTTCCTGATGATTTACCAATCGAAGTATATGCAACAGCAATGAAAAATTTGATTGAAAAAGGAAAAATTCGTTCTTGGGCAATGAGTAGAGCTACAGCGAGTCAAATCAAAAAAGCACATGCTATTGCACCGCTAGCAGTTGTTCAAAATGAATTTTCAATGTTAGTAAGAACACCTCTTCATGATGGAGTTTTAGATACTTGTAAAGAATTAGGAATTGGTTTTACACCATATATGCCATTGGCTTCAGGTTTTTTAAGCGGTGCTTATAAACCAGGTATGAAATATAGTAATGATGATATTCATCGTGTATTTTCATGGTTCACTGATGAAAACTTAGAGAAAAATCAGCCAATTTTAGATATGCTAGAAAAATATGCAACTAAGAAAAATGCAACTTATGCTCAAATTGCTTTAGCTTGGCTAATGCATAAATATGATCGTTTAGTACCTATTCCAGGAATGTATCAAGAAAAGTTTATTTATGAAAATCTAAAAACTGCTGATATTGAACTGATGGATAAAGAGGTTAATGAAATAGACAATACATTAGATAGTTTAACTGTTTATGGAGATGGACAAGAATGGCGTGTTGAACAATTAAGAGATATGTTAAAAGAAGAGGGTTATGAAGTTGAAAAATCCTGGAAAAAATAATTAATTTTAAGTAAGGAGAGTCAAGATGAAATTTCCAAAAAATTTTCTATGGGGTGGTGCGTTGGCCGCTAATCAATGTGAAGGTGCATATTTAGAAGATGGTAAAGGGTTAAGTGTACCAGATATGATTTTAGGTGGTGATATTAATACCCCAAGAACAATTTGTAAATATATTCAGAAAAATAAATTTTATCCTAGTCATGAAGCCGTTGATTTTTATCATCGGTATAAGGAGGATATTGGCTTATTTGCACAAATGGGTTTTAAAGTTTTGAGAATATCAATTAATTGGGCTCGTATTTATCCAACTGGTGAAGAAGCAGTTGCTAATGAAGCAGGCTTAAAATTTTATGATAAAATTTTTAATGAATGTCATAAATATGGAATAGAACCAATGGTCACATTATCTCATTATGAAATGCCTTGGCATTTAGTAGAAAAATATCAAGGATTTTACTCAAGAATAGTGATTGATTATTATCTCAAATATGCAAAAACTTGTTTTAAAAGATATCGAAATAAAGTTAAATACTGGCTTACTTTTAATGAAATTAATGCTGGGACGATGGCTGATCCTTTGGCTAGTATTATGGGACTTGGCTATATGACAAGAAAAGATTTACAAAGAAATGAGCCATGTACTTTTGATGAATTAAGTGATAATCCTCAAGAACGATATACGGCATTACATCATGAATTAGTTGCTAGTGCTTTGGCGGTAATCGAAGGTCATAAAATCAATCCAGAATTTATGATTGGCAATATGATTAGTCATATTACCTGGTATCCACGCACTTGTAATCCTAAAGATATTTTAGCATGGCAACAAAAAGATGCAATTTTTAATGATTTTTGTGCAGATGTTCAAATTAGGGGTGAATATCCAGAATATATGTTAGCTTATTTGAAAAATCATCAAATTGATACTTCTTATATATTAGTAAATGATAAAAAAATCTTAAAAGAGGGAGTTATTGATTTTTATACAATGTCATACTATATTTCCAATTGTGTTAGTACTGATCCTAATGTTGAAAAAATTGGTGGTAATTTAGTTGGCGGGGCTAAAAATCCCTATTTACAAGCAAGTAAATGGGGTTGGCAAATTGATCCGGATGGATTGAAATATACATTAAAAGCCATTTCAAGTCGTTATCCTAAAATACCTATTATGATAGTTGAAAATGGTTTTGGTGCAGTTGATAAAGTTGAAAAAGATGGAAGTATTCATGATGATTATCGAATTGATTATTTAAGAAAACATTTAATAGCAATGAAGGAGGCTATTAATGAAGGGGTTAACTTAATAGGTTATACATCGTGGGGACCAATAGATATTGTTTCTGCTGGAACAGGCCAATTTTATAAACGATATGGCTTTATTTATGTAGATAAACATGATGATGGTACAGGTGATTTTTCGAGAATAAAAAAAGATTCATTTTATTGGTATCAAAAAGTTATTAAGTCCAATGGGGAGGATTTGTAGAAATGAAAGATTTATATTTGATGCGTCATGGAGAGACTTTGTTTAATCAAAGAAGAAAAATTCAGGGCTGGTGTGATTCACCTTTAACTGAAGCTGGTATCAATCAGGCCAAACAAGCTAAAAACATATTATCTAAGATTAAATTTGACCACTTCTATAGTTCGACAGCAGAACGATGTGTTGATACTTTAGAGTTAATTACTTACCAACCCTATCAAAGATTAAAAGGACTAAAGGAAAGGTATTTTGGCAGCTTTGAAGGTGAGAGTGAGGATCTAAATCCACCAGTAGCTAAATATGATGAATTTTTTTCTCTTTACGGTGGCGAAACCCGAAAAGAAGTTATGGATAGAATGGTGACAACACTTACTAATATAATGGAACAACCTGATTGTCAAAAGGTTTTAGCTGTTTCTCATGCTGGTGCATGCCGTTGTTTTTTGTCTCATTTAGGTAATCCAGAACAATTATTAAACGGGAAAAGATTGACTAACTGCTGTATATTGCATTTTAAGTATGATAATGGACGTTTTATTTTTAATGAACTTTTAAATAGTAGTAAAGAGGGAAACTAAGATGGCAAAAGTATTTTTTCCAAGTTGTAAAGCGGTTGCTAGTTATCCTGAGGCTAGTAAAAAATTAGCTGCATATCTTAAAGATAAATATCAAATTGATCCAATAGGATGTTGTAAAGTAAAAGGGAAAATGCTAAATGATGATGACCAAGCAATTTTAGTTTGCCTCAATTGCTCACGAGTACTAGAAGGTAATCAACAAGAATTTATTTGGAACATCATTGATCAAGATGATAATTTTATTTTCCATGATTATCATGGCATTCAAATGACATTGCAAGATTGTCATTTGGCTAATAACAAACAAGAAGTAAAAAAAGCGATAAGATCATTAATGAAAAAAATGAATATTGATATTGTTGAAAATGAGGCTTTAAATGATCATTGTCCTTCGTATGAAATTGCTGGATATCATTTAAAACAAAAGCTAACTGAAGAAGAAAAAAAAGCATATTTTACTAATAAATATAATAAAGCTACTACTGATGTTATCGTATCTTATTGTAAATATTGTAATGATGGAGTGCTATTTTCTAATAAACAGGGTAAACATATTTTAGAATTACTTTTCCCGATTAAATAAATTGTTAAAAGAGGTTTATTAAATAGGGTTCTTTCTTGCTTTAGGGTAATATACGTAAATGGAAGAATAAAATAAGTTGATTGATCAATAAATTTTATTACTTCCTAATTTTTATCTACCCATTATCGAGTAAGAACCTTAAATAGGTAGATCTCTTTTATTATTTTAAATCATAAATTATAGTAATCATATTTTATGATTTAAAACATTTTGATTATGAATAATAATTTGTTAAAGTTGTTTATTGAAGGTATTTTAAATATTCAATGTCAGGATATCAAAGTTTTGAATCCGGATTTAAGTCGTGACCATGTTGAAGATAAAGATATGATCTTAGATATTAGAGTAACTGTTGCATCAGGCAAGCAGATTGATATTGAGATGCAAAATTCTTCTTTTTCTGTTAGTCAACGTCATCGTTTTCAACTATACGGAGCTAAAATGCCTACATATCAGGAAAAAAAGGTAAAGAAATATAGATATATAAATCCAGTCTATCAAATTATTTTTATCAATGATATAGATAGTGATAATCTACAGCTTTATGATACTTATCAAAGTAGAAATAAAGAAGGTAAATTAGAAAAGAATAATCTGATGAATCAAGTATATGTTCAAGTGCCTTATATCAATGTCATAAAGCAGTATAAAAAACTAGATGAATTCAGCGAATTAGAACTGGCAATCTATATATTTGCAAACGGGATAACAGATGATATAATGAAACTGAAAGAATCAAAGGTGATTGAGATAATGAAAGACAAGATGGAAAGATTTAATCAGGATGATGAACTAAGATTAGCAGCATATAATCGGGAGCTAAATATTTATGCTCATGAAATGGAACTCGAAGAGAGTTATCAAAATGGAAAAGAAGAAGGAATTTTGCTTGAAAAAAAGAATCTAACACTTCAGCTATTCAAATCAAAATATCCAGATGAAGATGATAATTTTTTGAGTAATTTAGAAGCTAAAGAGTATGATAAGATTTTTAAAATGCTATTAGAAAATCAATCACTAGAAACAATCAAGAAAGTAATTAAAAAATAATAGACTATAGCTGCTGGAAAAGCAGCTTTTTAATATATGGGTAAATATTATCTATAAAAAATAATAGAGTATGACTATGTGTAAGTTTCATTAGAAGCGTAATGATGATCGAGGCTGTCTATTCTTGGTTAAAATATTTTGATTATGAATGATAATTTGTTAAAATAAAAGAGATTAATTATAAAATATGCTGATACAAAGATGGAGGTAAAATGGTTAAAAGATGTAAGTGGGTTGAAGACAAATCAAAATTATATCAAGATTATCATGATTATGAATGGGGAGTACCGGTTTATGATGATGAAAAATTATATGAAATGTTTTTATTAGAAACTTTTCAAGCGGGACTTTCCTGGATTACAATTTTGAAAAAAAGAGAAGCTTTTAAAGAAGCGTTTGATAATTTTGATGTGAATAAAATAGCTGCTTATAATGAAGATAAAGTAACTGAATTATTAAATAATGAAAAAATTATTCGAAGTAAACGAAAAATTAATGCTGCAATAAAGAATGCTCAAATATTTATAGATATTCAAAAAGAATTCGGTAGTTTCTCAAAATATCTTTGGGGTTATACCGATTATCAGATAATTAAAAATGAGGATGATAAAATTAAAACTACTTCTAGTTTATCTGATTGTATTTCAGCCGATTTAAAAAAACGCGGAATGAGTTTTGTGGGGTCAATTACTATCTATTCGTATTTACAAGCAGTAGGTGTTGTTAATGATCATGAAACTGATTGTTTTTGTTATCAAAGATAAATGGAGATGATTTAATGGTATTGAAGATTAAAGATGACAAAAAACTTACAGTAATGGATTTTACAGGGATATATCGGATGCAAAAGTTTTATCGACATGAAAATATAAACTGGATTGACTGTCGAGATATTGAAGGGACTCATGGCTATTGTAGTGATGAAGCTAAAGAGAAGATAAAAAAACGTATCTGTACTTGTCCAGTTAATGGGATTCATTTTATTGATTCAGGGAATTTTCATTATGTTAGTGAATTTTATCTAGAGAGATTAACTGAGGAGTTTGTTTTAGTTGTTTTTGATCATCATAGCGATATGTTAAAACCGCTTTTTGGCGATATTTTAAGTTGTGGTTCCTGGATTTTAAATGCTATGGAACATAATAAGTATTTAAAGAAAGTGATTTTAATTGGAATTGCCAAAGAACAAGTTGCTTTAATTGATGAAAAATATCAAAAAGATATTATATATTTTACTGATGAAGATTTAGGTGATTTAAATAAATGGGATAAAGCTGCAATGCTGCTAGAAAATTATCCATTATATATATCAATTGATAAAGATGTGTTAAGTCAAGATGTTGTTATAACTAATTGGCAACAAGGACAAATGTATTTATTAGAACTTAAACTGTTTTTAGCGGAAATGATTAAACAAGGACAAGTAATAGGAATTGATATTTGTGGTGAGTGTAGTAATGAGGTAGCTAAGCTTAGTGAAATAAAAAGCAATGATTTATTAAACTATAAAATATTAGAATTTTTAAAAAGAGAGTTAACGAATAATGTGTAGTCAGTATTTTTTAGAATTAAAGATGTTAATGGAAATGGAAGATAGGATAGATTATCTTTTTGAATTAGAATTACAAAAAAGAATAACTTATTATCCTAGTAATCAAATTCCAGTAATCAAAATGAATAATAATCAATTAACAGGTGATTTAGTTAAATGGGGTTATCGCTTATTTGACAATAAATTAGTAATAAACGCTAGAAGTGAAACACTAAATCAAAAAGCATTGTTTAAAAATGATTTAATTAATCATCGTTGTATTATTCCAGCTACGGGATTTTATGAATGGGATGAACATAAACAAAGATTTAGTTTCGAAAATCCACAACATAAATTATTATTTATGGCAGGAATTTATCGGGAATTTAATAATCAAAAAGAAGTAGCAATTATTACTACTAATGCTAATGAAAGTATGGAAAATATTCATTCACGGATGCCACTTATATTTAATTACTTACAAATGATCGAGTGGTTAGAAAATAAAAATGTTACGTCTTTATTAAAAATAAAACCAGAATCATTAATTATAACATCAGGTAATTTACAAACTAGTTTATTTTAGGAGGAAATATGAAACAGAAACATATTTTATTTGATTTAGATGGAACTTTGACAGATCCAATGATGGGAATAACTAAGTCAGTTCGTTATGCCTTGAATTATTATGGAATTGAAGTAAATGATTTAAATGACCTATTACCTTTTATTGGTCCACCATTAAGAGATTCTTTTAAAGAATATTATGGATTTGATGAAGCTAAAGCTAATGAAGCAGTTGAAAAATATCGAGAATATTATAAGACAGATGGTATTTTTGATAATAAGGTTTATCAAGGAATGGTAGAATGTTTACAAACATTAAAAGATAATGGTAAAAAATTATATGTAGCCACTTCTAAACCAGAGTTTTTCGCTAAACAGATTATTGAACATTTTTCGTTATCAAAATATTTTGAATATGTTGGTGGTAGTGAGTTTAATAGTCGTGAAAAGAAGGCCGAAGTAATTGAATATGTTTTAAAAACTAATCAAATCGATAATGATGATGTTATTATGGTTGGTGATCGTAAACATGATATTATTGGTGCTCATGAAAATAAGATTCCTTGTGTTGGTGTTTTATATGGTTATGGAACTGAGGATGAATTAAAACAGTATCAAGCGGATTATTTGGTTGCTAGTGTTGAAGAATTAACGGAATTATTGAAATAAAATACCGCTTATGGGTATTTTATTTTTTTATAGAAATATTTAACTAGATGACAAAAAGGATAATGAGATTATTTTAAAAAGAAAAATATTTGTTAAAAAAAGTAAATAATGGTTAAGTTATATTAGATTTTATGTTAGAATTTCTCTGTTATTATACAGGAGGACAAAAATGAGTAAAGTAATAAAATTAGGTGATTATAGAGGAATCGAAGTTAAAGTTCCTAAACAATTATCAGTAACAGAAGAAGAAATTAATCGTGAAATTCAAAATTTTCTAAGCCAAAACTCTCAATTAGTAGAAAAAGATGGTGAAGTTGCTAATGGAGATGTAACAACTATCGATTTCGAAGGGTTCAAAGATGGTGTTCCTTTTGAAGGTGGTAAAGCTAATGGACATCAATTAGAAATTGGTTCTGGTCAATTTATTCCTGGTTTTGAAGAACAAATGATTGGGATGACTAAAGGTGAAACTCGTGACTTAAACTTAACATTCCCTGAAAATTATGGAGTAGCAGATTTAGCTGGAGCAGATGTAGTATTTAAAGTTACTGTTAATAAAATTGCTACCAAAAAAGAAGCTGAATTAACTGATGAATTTATTGCTTCTTTAAATGCACCAAACTTTAAAACAGTAGAAGAATTAAAAAATTTAATTGAAACTTCTTTACAAATGCAATATAAACAACAATTTGAAGCTGCTAAAGAAAATGCAGTATTAGGTAAATTAATTGGAGAATGTGAAGTTGAAGTTAGTGATGAAGATGTTGAAAAAGCATTACAACAACATATCCAACATATTTCAATTGAATTGGCACAACAAGGGTTACAATTAGAACAATATTTACAAATGATGAATACAGATTTAGATAGTTTAAAACAACAAATATTACCAACAGCTAAACAACAAGCATCATTTGAAGCTATCATTGATGAAATTGTTAAAGTTGAAAGTTTAACTACATCTGATGAAGAAGCTAAAGATCAAGTTTCTAAAATTGCTGCTGCTAATCAAATGAGCGTTGATGAAGTTTTAGAAAAAATTCAATTAGATGATTTAAAACGTGATTTAGCTAGAATTCAAGCAAGTCATTTAATTATGGATTTAGCAAATATTATTGAAGAATAAGAAGAAAAGGTCCTTTTAGTCAAGGGCCTTTTTAAATACACTGCTTTAGCGATTATCGATTTTTTCTGGATATAAATCATGATTTGCAAGACGATTCCAAGCAATATCTTCCCATTTAGTTCCGGGTTTACCATAATTACAATAAGGATCGATTGAAATACCACCACGTGGTGTAAATTTACCCCAAACTTCGATATATTTAGGATCTAATAATTTAATTAAATCTTTCATGATAATATTCATACAATCTTCGTGAAAATCACCATGATTTCTAAAACTAAATAAATAAAGTTTTAAAGATTTACTTTCAACCATTTTAATATTAGGAACATAGCTAATATAAATAGTAGCAAAATCAGGTTGTCCGGTGATTGGACAAAGACTAGTAAATTCAGGACAATTAAATTTTACAAAATAGTCATTATCTGGATGCTTGTTATCAAAAGTTTCTAATACTTCAGGAGCATAGTCATCTTTATATTCAGTATTTTTACTACCTAATAATGTTAAATTATCCATTGTTTCCTCCTAATAGCGGGTCAATAACCCCGTTTTTTAAAAAAGCTTCTTGCCTATCAAGACAAGTACCACATTTTCCACATGGTTTATCATTTCCTTCGTAGCATGACCAAGTTAAATGATATGGAACATTTAAATCTAAACCAATTTTTACAATATCAGCTTTACTTTTATTAACAAAAGGAGCTTCGATTTGTAGTTGATGTCCACTTCCTTCATAAATTGCTTGATTCATAGCATTGTTGAAAATTTCGCTACAATCAGGATAGGCATTTCCGGCAGCATCATCTTTATGAGCACCATAATAGATTAAATTGCAATTTTTAGATAAGGCGATACTAGCGGCACTAGATAAAAATAAACCATTTCTAAAAGGTACATATGTAGTTACCGGTTTGCCATCAGTTTTGCTTAATTGTTTAGCATAAGTTTCGTGAGGAATTTCTTTACTTGAATGATTTAATAACGAACAATCGCTATATTCAAAAATCTTAGCTAAATCTAAAAAAATATGTTCTACTTGATAATATTTAGCAATTTGGTTAGCTGCCTGAATTTCTTTATCATGTTTTTGACCATAGCTAATGGAAAGGGCCACGACATTTTCATGACCATATTGATTTATTGCTAATGCTAGGGCGGTAGTAGAGTCAACCCCACCGCTGAATAATACTAAAACTCTCATTAGTTTCTCCTTTTATTGTAGATATATTTGCAAACTAGGATCGTTTTTAAAACGCCCAGTTAAAGTGCTTGTGGTTGTTGAAGTGTTTGCTTTTTTTATTCCCCGGGCACTCATACAGCTATGTTTACCGTTTATAATAACTGCAATATCTTTTGAATCAGTAATTAAGCTGATGATTTCTGCAATATCACTACCAATTCTTTCTTGCAGCTGTAGACGGCGGGCTACCATATCAGCAATTCTTGCAATCTTGCTTAGACCGATGACCTTACCGTTAGGAATATAAGCTACTGTAACTTTCATATCATACATTAATGCAAGATGATGTTCACAATAGCTAAAAATATCGATATCTTTTACAACGACAATTTCTTGGTTAGCAAAATCAAGATCATCAGCAAAAGTTTTATTGAACATTTCTGCGATTTCCTGATTAGTATATTGAATGCCGGCAAAAACTTCTTCATACATTTTAGCTACTCGCTTTGGTGTTTCTTTTAACCCTTCACGATTAGGGTCTTCACCAAGGGCTTCAATAATTTGATAAATACATTCTTCAATTTTTTTAAGATCAATCATTTTAGACTCCTCGCATATTGGGATTCCAAATATATTTATGTAATTGTAATTGAAAATTAACGCCATTTAGCTGATTTTCAATCATAAAAGCAACAATTTCTTTAGGATCGATTTGTCCATAAATTGGGCTAAAGTAGACCTGCGCTTTGTTAATTAAATCGTATTTATCAATAATATTTTTAGCGGTAATTAAATCTTTTTGATTACCGACTACAAATTTAACAACATCATCTTTTGTTAAGTAATTGTAGTTTTTTTCATTCATATAATTTTCCATCAAGCTAGATGGGGTTTTATAATCTAAGGTAAAAATTGGTCGTAAATCGCTAATAAATGGTTTGATATTAACACTACCATTAGTTTCGATTTCGACGTTATAATTAAGTTTTAATAATTCAAAAATCAAGGACTTAATGTTTTTTTGTAACAGTGGCTCACCACCAGTTAAAGTTACATTTTTGATTTTGTTTTCATTTAAATAATTAATAATTTCTTCTTCAGTCATTAAAGAATATTTAGCATCATCACTATTGGCATACTTACTATCACAATAACTGCAATTTAAATTACAGCCTTGAAAACGAATGAAAGCAGCTAATTGTCCAGCTTTACTGCCTTCACCATTGATGCTAATAAACTTTTCAACTACTTTAAAATTATTCATCATTACCTCGGTAACTAGCACAATTATTAGGAGTTTCATAAACATCAATACAATCAAGATTGTATTTCTTAGCTAATAACTCAAAAATATATCGAGCTAGATTTTCTGCAGTTGGTCGAAATGGTAATGAAACGATTTTAAAATTTTCGTTAATCAAAGCTTGGTACAAATCAGTTGATAAACTATTAGTTTCGATAATTAAAGTATGATCAAGTGAATCGGTAATCTGTTTTAAATCATTTTTTAAATCAGTAAAATCAATAATCATACCATTGTTTTGTTTATCTTCTAATAAAGATGTACTTTTAATTGAAACGACAACGCGCCAGCGATGACCATGAATGTTAGCACATTTTCCGTTATAGCCAGCTAAAAAATGAGCACTATCAAAGCTTTGTTCAGTTTTTAAATAATACATTTTCTCTCCTTTCCATACCATCAATAAAAAAAGTAGGCGCACTAAAAGCCTACTTTAAAAGATAATATAAAAAAGTATGCCCTAGTTTTATTTTAAGACAGGATGGTACAAACGAACTGTCTAAAGCTATAATAATCCATTTGTCCTTGATATGTCAAGGTAATGTTATCTAAAGTTCATGTAAATCTTTGTAAAGAAAAGTTAAGAATTTGTTAACAATGTTTGCATTATGTTAATTTTATGTTAAAGTAACGTTTGTAAAGGGGGAAAAATAATGGAACTTACTGATATATTTACTTTACTAGGTGGATTGGCATTATTCTTATACGGTATGACAATGATGTCTAATGGACTTGAATTAGCTGCCGGAAATAAGATGAAAACAATCCTTGAAAGATTAACTGCTAATCGTTTTATCGGTGTTGCTGTGGGTGCTTTAATTACAGCTATTATTCAGTCATCTTCTGCTACAACAGTAATGGTCGTTGGATTTGTAAATGCTGGATTAATGGAACTAAAAAGTGCTGTTTGGATTATTATGGGAGCTAATATCGGAACGACAATAACAGGGCAATTGATTGCTATCGATATTACAGCATTAGCACCAATTATCGCTTTTATCGGTGTAGCGTTAATTGCATTTTTCAAAAGTAAAAAACTTGATGCTTTTGGGACAATTATTGCCGGGTTAGGAATTTTGTTTATGGGAATGGATATCATGTCTGGTGCAATGGAACCATTACGTGATTCACCAACGTTTGTAAGTATGGTTTCTTCTTTTGAAAATCCATTAATCGGTATTTTGGTTGGTGCTGGTTTTACAGCGCTTATTCAAAGTTCTTCTGCGTCTGTTGGTATTTTACAAGCTCTTGCTAGAAGCGGTGTCGTTACATTACCTTCTGCAATTTATGTATTGTATGGACAAAATATTGGGACATGTATTACTTCAGTACTAGCAAGTATTGGGACAACTAGAAACGCTAAAAGAACAACAATTATCCATTTATCATTTAATATTATTGGGACAATCATTTTCGTAATTATTAGTATGTTAACACCATTTGCTGATTTTATGGCATCATTAACACCTACTAATATACCGGCACAGATTGCAAACGTGCATACAATTTTTAATGTTGTAACTACAATTGTTTTATTACCTTTTGGTGCTCAATTAGTTAAACTTACATATATAGTTTTACCTGAAAAAGAAGGTTTAGAAGATAAGATGACAGTTAAATATTTAGATGCATCTGTCTTTACAAATGATTATTATATTGGACGTAGTGCTATTGTTAATCGCCAATTATTTAATGAAACACAAAATATGTTGTCAGAAGTTCAACAAAATGTACAACGTGCCTTTGAACTAATGAGTAACTATGATGAGGCTAAACACGAAGAAATATTAAAACATGAAGAATATATTGATTATTTAAACAAAGAAATTATCCAATATACAACAACAGCGATTTCTTCAGAATTTCCAATCGAAGAATCACAATCAATTGGATTATTCTTAAAAACTGCCGGAGATTTAGAACGAGTTGGTGATCACGCTATAAATATTGCTGAACGTGCAAAACAACTTTATGAAAATGATGAACATTTCTCTGATGAAGCAATGAAAGAAATCTCAATCATGAATGATATGACTAGAAATATTTTACAAGAATTAAGTGTCTTAAAACGTGAAGAATTACATGATATTGTTGAAAAAGTTGATGTAATTGAAGATAATATTGATGGTATCACTCATGAATTTTCATTAAATCAATTAAAAAGATTGCGTGATAAAAAATGTACACCAGAACATAGTGCATTATATACTGAAACACTTATTGATTTTGAAAGAATCGGTGATCATGGTTTAAATATTGCCGTTGCTTTTGATACAATTAAAGAAGAATTAACAACAATGGCTTAAACTGGCTGAATTTCAGTCAGTTTTTTAATATATTATTAAAAACTTAATCATTTGTTCATTCTTTGTCAGTATAATAAGTGTCGGAGGCGATTGGAATGAAGATTGATAAAACATATGTAATATACTTTTCCCCTACAGAAACTTCTAAAAAATCAGCAGTTAGTATTGCTCGCGGATTAGAAGGAACATTAAATGAAATAGACATAACTTCTATGCCAATTGAAGCTAAACAGTTTAATCGACATGATGTTGTTGTATTTGGAATGCCGGTATATGGGGGACGTATTCCTGTTGAGGCGGTTAAAAGATTAAAATCATTTACTGGTGATCATACTCCTTGTATTATAACAGTAACTTATGGTAATCGTCATTATGATGATGCATTGTTAGAGTTATTTAATATTGTAGAAGGGCAAGGGTTTATCCCGATTGCAGCAGCAACATTAGTTGGTCAGCATACTTATGGAAATATCCAAGTGGGACGTCCAGATCATGATGATATGTATCGCGATGAGTTGTTTGGAAGCTTAGTGCGGTTAAAAATTAATAAAGATAACTTTTCATTTGTTTCAATACCAGGTCATTATCCTTATCGTGAAGGTGGTAATGGTGGTAAATTTAGACCGTCTACAAATGAAAATTGTACGCAATGTGGATTGTGTGTAAAAAAATGCCCGATGCAAGCTATTGATCCAAAGGATTGTAAAACGATTAATGATCAGTGTTTATCTTGCTTTAGATGTATTAGAATTTGTCCAATGCAAGCTAAAACTATGGATCATGATCAAAATTACCAACAGTTTGCTAAGGAATTTACTGAAAAATTATCAAAACGTAAAGAAAATGAATATTTTGTATAATAAATAAGTACGGCGTTTTTTAATTTCCGTACTTATTTTTTGTTTTAAATTGAAAACGTAAATTATAAAACCGATAAATAATAACCAATATATATATTAGAGCAATAACATTAACAAGATAATAGTTAGAAGCAGCTAAAAGCTGATTGATAAAAGGGTCGATAAAATTCACTAATATTATGCCTAATATTCCCCAAATTAAACTATAAAACAAACAAATTCGACTACAATAATTATCCGGATATTTTTGATAATTCCAGATTTCAATATTTAAATCATGAGCTAAAAAATAGTGTGTTACATATTCTAAAGCAGTACAACATACTAAAGAATAAAAGAAGATTTCAAAATTATTAGTATGATAGGGAACTGCTTTCAATATTAATAATGCTCCAAATCCATATATTGGAATAAAAGGACCTTTTAATAATCCGGAAAAATGAATTCTTTTTTCAAGTATTGAAATATATGCCGATTCGATAATAAAGCCTAGAAAAGTATAAATTGCAAATTTTACCATTATAACCTCCATTAGTAATTTTATGATAAAATTTGGCAATTATGATACTAAATATGAGCAAGCAGTTTTTCAATTTCAAGAGCAATTTCTTTTGGTTTGACTAATGGCTCAAAGCGAGCGACTACATTACCCTTACGATCAATTAAAAATTTAGTAAAATTCCAATCAATTCGTTTAGAAAGTGCTGGATCCTGGTTTTCTTTAAGATATGTATAAATAGGTGCTTCGTTTGGACCGTTGACATCGATTTTAGCGAATTGTGGGAAGCTAACCCCATAAGTATCAGCACAAAAAGAAATAATTTCTTCCATTGTTCCTGGTGCTTGTTCACCAAACTGGTTACAAGGAAAATCAAGGATCCAAAAACCTTGGTCGTGATACTGTTCAAATAAATCTTCTAATTCATCATATTGTTCAGTAAATTCACATTCCGTAGCCGTATTTACAATAAGTAATACCTGGTTTTGATATGTACTTAATGATTGTAGTTGATTATTGTTATCTAAAACGTTTATATCGTATAAGTTCATGTTATTCTCCTTTTAATAATTTATTTATTAATTATAAAATGATTTTATATTAATAACAAATAATATGCTTGTGAATGTTTGATTTTGACGTGCTTGATACAAGAATAAATTAATAGCAAAAAAAATGACAAAATTTTAAATAAAGGGTTGACGATTATAAAAGCTTATGTTATTATATTTGAGCAGTCGATTGATGGGCCTGTAGCTCAGTTGGTTAGAGCGCACCCCTGATAAGGGTGAGGTCGATGGTTCAAATCCATTCAGGCCCACCATTAATTAATTGCATTTATATATGGGCCTGTAGCTCAGTTGGTTAGAGCGCACCCCTGATAAGGGTGAGGTCGATGGTTCAAATCCATTCAGGCCCACCATATATAAAAATTAATAAAATATTTTTGGGGCCTTAGCTCAGCTGGGAGAGCGCCTGCTTTGCACGCAGGAGGTCAGCGGTTCGATCCCGCTAGGCTCCACCATTTGTAAATTAGCTCTGCTTTGGCAGAGTTTTTTTGTTTTTATAGGAGGTAATTATGACCGATAAATTAATCATTTTAGTAGCTAGTTTTTTTATATACTGCTTTCTTGGTTGGGTATGGGAATCGATTATTTTACCATTATCACGAAAACAAAAACCTTATAACCGTGGTTTTTTAAATGGACCATGGATACCAATATATGGTTTTGGAGCGATATTAGTAATTGTATTATTTGATATTCATAAAACCGATTATCCTGTCTATGCTTTATTTATTAATGGGGCTGTAGTTGCTTGTTTATTAGAATATATTACATCTTATGGTATGGAAAAGCTATTCCATCAGCGCTGGTGGGATTATAGTCATAAACCGTTTAATTTAAATGGTCGGGTTTGTTTAGAAGGATTTGTTTGTTTTGGAGTTTTTAGTGTTGTTGCCATTGATTATGTACAACCATTTTTTACCTATGAATTATCGAAGGTCGATGAAAAATTATTGTTTATAATTGCTAGTGTTTTAACGATATTATTTATTTTTGATACTATTGTTTCAACTAGAATTGCTTTGAATATTGAAAAGAAAGTAGAGCAGTTTAAACAGACTATTGAAAATAATGAAATGGTGTTATTGAAAAACTTATTAGAAAAACAACAGGAAGTTAATAAACGCATTGGGAAAAATCGTTTGCAGTGGCAACGTCAACAGATTATTTTTAAAAACTTAATTAAGCAAAAAGGGAATTTAAAGTATTCACAAAGACGTTTAATTCGAGCTTTCCCAGATCTGCTTAAACATAAAAAGAAATAAAAGGGGATAGATGATGAAAAAAGAGAACTATATCGTAAAATCTTTAAATGGTATGGCGTATGGCTTTTTTTGCAGTTTAATTATTGGAACGATATTAAAACAAATTGGTAGTTTTGTAAATATAAGTCAGTTGATTATCTGGGGTGAAATAGCAACATATTTAATGGGACCGGCTATTGGCGTTGGAATTGCTTATGCAATTGATGCTAAAGGACTAAATTTAATTGCAGCGGTAATTGCTGGGACAATTGGGGCTGGAACTTTTAATGGTAATCAAGCAACAACTGGCAATCCAATCGCTGCTTATGTAGCGGTAATTGCGGCAGTTGAAGTTACTCGTTTACTTCAAGGAAAAACACCGATAGATATTTTACTGGTACCATTTTGTTCAATCGTTATTTCTGGATTGGTAACGATATTTGTGGGTCCATATTTAACGATGGTAATTAACTGGATTGGTGATTTAATTAATCAGGGAGTGGCAATGCAACCATTTTTCATGTCAATAGTTGTAGCAGTTTTAATGGGAATGGCTTTAACGGCGCCAATATCTAGTGCTGCTATTGGTGTGATGTTAGGTTTGAATGGTTTGGCTGCTGGAGCGGCATTGGCAGGTTGTTGCGTACAAATGTTAGGTTTTGCAGTGATGTCAATCGATGATAATGATTTAGGAGATGTAATTGCAATTGGAATTGGTACAAGTATGTTGCAGTTTAAAAATATTGTTAAACATCCAATTATCTGGGTACCGCCAATTTTAACAAGTATTATTATTGCACCAATTTCAACCTGTGTGTTAGAAATATCATGTACTCCTGTTGGTTCGGGAATGGGAACGGCTGGATTGGTAGGAATATTAGAAGCGATAAATGTTATGGGAAGCAGTTATTGGATTCCAATTATTGTAATTGATATTATTGCTCCGATTTTGATTACATGGCTAATTTATCGGTCATTTAAAAAATTAAAATATATTAAAAATGGGTATTTAAAGTTAAACCGTTTATAATGGTTTAACTTTTTTTGTTGTTAATATAAGTGTAACATTTCTTAAGTAAAATTATATATCATTAAATATTAAAATAACATTTAATATAGTGATAACAAGAATAGTTATAATTTTTAGATAATACTATTATAATGTTATTTAAAAATTATAGTAATTGTAAGGGGTGAATGTGATGCTGCAAATAAAAAATATTTGTAAGCAATATAAAACAGGTAATTTAATTCAAAAAGCACTTGATGGTGTTTCGTTGAATTTACGTGATAATGAATTTGTTGCTATTTTAGGACCTAGTGGTTCGGGGAAAACAACGCTTTTAAATATTATTGGTGGTTTAGATCGCTATGATAGTGGTGATTTGATTATTAATGGTATTTCAACTAAGAAATATAAAGACCGTGATTGGGATTCGTATCGTAATCACACAATCGGTTTTGTTTTTCAAAGTTACAACCTGATTCCCCATCAGACAGTTCTATCGAATGTCGAGCTAGCTTTAACTATTTCGGGTGTATCTAAAGCAGAACGTAGAAAACGTGCTAAAAGAGCTTTAGAACAAGTAGGACTAGGTGATCAAGGTCATAAAAAGCCTAACCAAATGTCTGGAGGACAGATGCAAAGGGTAGCGATTGCTAGAGCATTAGTTAATGATCCAGATATTTTATTAGCTGATGAGCCAACTGGGGCTTTGGATAGTGAAACAAGCATTCAGGTAATGAATTTATTAAAAGAAGTAGCTAAGGACCGTTTGGTAGTCATGGTTACTCATAATCCAGAATTGGCTTATGAATATGCAACTAGAATTGTAGAATTAAAAGATGGAGTAATTCGCAGTGATTCTAACCCATTTAATGTTGATAACAAGACATTAAAGGTACCACAGCATAAAAATATGGGTAAATCTTCAATGTCTTTAAAAACATCGCTATCATTAAGTTTTAATAATTTAAAAACAAAAAAAGCGCGAACGATTTTAACTTCTTTTGCTGGATCGATTGGTATTATTGGTATCGCCTTGATTCTTTCTTTATCTAATGGGGTAAATCAATATATTCAATCGATAGAAGAAGAAACTTTATCGGAATATCCGTTACAGATTCAAAGTACAGGTTTTGATATAACTTCGATGATGGATACCCAGTCAAGCGATGATTCAACTAAAGAAGATGGTGAAGTTCAAGTATTTCAAATGCTGACAAATATATTTTCGCGAGTGGGATCTAATGATTTAACATCATTAAAAGAATATTTGGATAGTAATAAGGGTGATCTTTCTAAATATACTAAGTCAGTTGAATATACTTACAATGTTGTTCCGCAGATTTATAGTGCTAATACGGAATCGATTCGACAAGTTAATCCTGATCGATCGTTTGCAGCGCTTGGTTTAGGGGCTTCAAGTACAAGTAATAGTACAATGTCATCAATGATGAGTACTAATGTATTTTATCAGATGCCACAAAATACTGATCTATATCAAGAACAATATGATGTAAAAGCAGGGAGATGGCCTAAAAAGTATAATGAATGTGTGCTGGTTTTGAATAACAATGGTAAGATTAGTGATTTTATGCTTTATACTTTAGGGTTACGTGATTATTCGGAATTAGATACGATGATTCAACAATTTTCTCAAGAAGAAAAAGTAACAGTACCTGATAATAGTCAATCATATTCATATGATGATATTATTGGTATTAATTTTAAATTAGTTAATCCTTCAGATTGTTATCAATACGATGCTAATTATAATATTTATCGTGATAAAACAGATGATCAAGCTTATATGAAACAGTTAATTGATAATGGTGAAAATCTAGAAATAGTAGGAATTGTTCAGCCTTCAGATGGTGCTAATGTTACAATGTTGCAATCTGGGATAGGGTATTTGCCATCGTTGAGTGATCATGTTATAAATCAGGCGCAATCAAGTGAAATTGTTCAAAAACAATTAGCAACACGTGATATTGATGTTTTTACCGGGAAACGTTTTGATGATCCTGAAAGTTCAAGTTTAGATATGAATTCATTATTTACAGTTGATAGTGAAACTTTACAAAGTGCTTTTACTTTTGATCAAAGTAAAATATCAATGGATATGAGTAGTGTTGATTTTAGTCAGTTATCAATCGATCCATCATTATTGCCCTCTTTAGATGTTGATAGTTTACTAGGAGATATTAAATTTGAACTTACAACTGATCAGATTAATCAAATCAGTCAAAAAATTATGACCCAATTTCAACAATATTTAAAAGATAATAATTTTACTGATCCATCTAAGATGGATGAATATTTTCGGGCTTATTTACAAAGCGATGCGGCTAAAAATTTGATTCAAAGTGAAATGGCAGCATTAATCCAGGAAAGTGGTATGGCAAAGCAGTTTGCAGCTAATTTACAAAGTCAAATGCAAACGATGATGGCTCAGTATAGTGAAGTGATCGCAAATTCATTAAAACAGCAGTTAACAACTGTTATGGCTGATCAGATGGATAATTTTTCAAGTCAATTCCAAGATGCTATTAGTATAGATACAAGTAAATTTGCTAGTGCTATTAAGGTGAATATGTCAGAAGAAGAATTATCTGAATTGATGTTATCGTTAATGAGTGAGGATTCATCTTCTTATGAAAATAATTTACAAAAACTTGGCTATGCAAGTAAAGATGAACCTAGTGGTATTAATATTTATCCACTTGATTTTGAAAGTAAACAGGAAGTTATTAATGTTTTAGATCAATATAATGAAAATGTTGAAAAAGTTGATGAAGATAAAGTTATTACTTATACTGATTATATAGGTACATTAATGTCTTCGGTAACTGATATTATTAATGTCATTAGTTATGTGTTAATTGCCTTTGTTGCAATATCATTAGTAGTATCTTCGATAATGATTGGTGTAATTACTTATATAAGCGTTTTAGAACGGAAAAAAGAAATTGGTATTTTAAGGGCTATTGGAGCTTCTAAACGTAATATTTCGCAAGTTTTTAATGCTGAAACATTTATTATTGGATTATTTGCGGGAGTATTAGGTATTGTTATTACATTATTGTTATTAATACCAGGCAATATGATTATTCACGATATTGCTGGTAGCCAGGATGTTAGTGCTATCTTACCAGTAACTGGAGCGGTAGTATTGATTATATTAAGTGTTGTATTAACGTTAATAGGTGGTTTGATTCCAGCTAAAAAAGCGGCATTAGAAGATCCGGTTACTGCTTTAAGAACTGAATAAACTAAAAAGGTATCAGTGTGCTGATACCTTTTGTTGTTAGTCTTGTTTAAACAGTGAAATAATTTCTTCAGTAGACATTGAAGTAATACTATTTTGACTGTTTTCAATAAAGATATTAGATAAATCTTGTTTTTGAGCTTGTAATTCCTGAATTTTTTCTTCGATACTATTTTTCATGATTAACTTATATACTTGAACGCTGTTTGTTTGTCCAATTCGATAAGCACGGTCGGTAGCCTGGTTTTGAGCTGACATATTCCACCATGGGTCATAATGGATAACGATCGATGCTGCAGTTAAGTTTAGACCTGTACCACCGGCTTTTAATGATATCAAAAATACTGTCGTATTATCTTTTTGGAATGCATTTACTAATTGATGACGTTTGATTTTATTTGTGGCACCAGTTAATACATAATACGAGATATCATTTTTCCGTAATTCTTTTTCAATTAACTCTAATGAAGTAGTAAATGAAGAGAATAACAATACTTTCTGGTTATTTTCTTTAGCTTTTTTAATTATATCCAGACAAGCACTCATTTTAGAACTTGGACCATCAATGTTATTGTAAAGAATTCGTGCATCGCAGCAAAGCTGTCTTAATCTAGTCATCATTGCTAATATCTGAATATGATCAAGATGTTCAACTTCTAGAGCTTGTTGCAATTTATCGTTGATTTGGCTTAAGTTAGCTAAATATAGATTTTCTTCTTCTTTGTTGAATGCTATTTTAATAGTATTTTCTACTTTTTCTGGTAATTCTGATAATACCTCTTGTTTAGTTCTTCTTAAAATAAATGGTTCAACCATTTTTTTAAGTTTTTCTTGTACTTCCTGATCTTTATTGTAAACGATCGGACGTTCAAAGTTTTCTTTAAAATAATTGTAATTAAACAAATAATTAGGCATTAAAAAATCAAAGATAGACCATAATTCAGCTAATGAATTTTCAATTGGGGTACCAGTTAAAGCAAAACGATGAGTACCTTTTAATTCCTTAACAACTTTAGCATTTTTTGTAGTCTGGTTTTTAATATACTGAGCTTCATCTAAAACAATATATTCAAAACGATAATCACGATATAATTCAAAGTCGCGACGTAAATAATCGTATGATGTAATTACGATATTATAGTTATTAATCTGATCAATTAATTTTTTTCTAACAGCTAGATTACCAGTTATACAAGTTACTTTTAAATCGTTAGAGAACTTTTTAATTTCATCTTGCCAGTTTAAAATTAATGTTGCTGGTGTAATAACGATGCTGACTTTATCTTTGCTATCTTCTAAAGCAGCAATCATTTGTAATGTTTTTCCAAGCCCCATATCATCAGCTAAGATACCCCCAAAACCATAATCACTCATTGTCTTGATCCAGCGATAACCATCTTTTTGATAGTCACGTAAGATATTTTGATAAGCTGGTGCAATCTGGTATTGGTTAGTATTGCAGTTAGTTATGTGGTCAACAAGTTCCTGGAATTGCTGGTCACGTGAAAATTTAATTGTCTTACTATCTAATGTTAGTTGATTTAAATATAATGCTTTAGATTTATCGACTAAGATTTTACCATCTTCAACATTAGCGCTGCTGATATTTAAGTCCTGGATTAAATCATAGGCTTCGCTGATTGTCTGATCTTCAAGATTGATAAACTCGCCGCTTTTTAAACGGTGATAGGCTTTATTTTTTTGATAAGAATCTAGAATCCCCTGGATTTCATCTTTAGAAACATTAATGCTGTCTAAATCAATTTCTAATAAGTCATTTTTCAATCTAATACCGATATTAAATGCAACATTTCTTGGTTTGTTGATATTTTTAATATCTTCACTAACGAAAACATCACAGTACTGATTTAATTCTGGCAATACATATTTAATAAAATAATAAATATCTTCATCATTATTAGTAATTAAATACATATTAGTCAATTCATCATAATTGGCATAATCTTCAATTAATGCTAGTGCTTTATCAACGTTTAACGGTAGTTTAGTTTCGTAGCTTTCAATATATTTACCATCAAATAAAATATTTCCTTCTTCGTCGCGGTATTCTAAATTGATGGTTAAATCACCGAAGTTATTCATATCAACATAGCTTAATAGAGTGATTACACTAGGTAAATAGTCATCAATATTAACACCGGTAATTGAGATATATGGTAATATTTGATCAATAATATATTTTCCAAAATAACCAAAATCTTCCTTATTAACAATAATATTTTCCTTTGTTAAAACGCTTAATAACTCTTTAGTGATAGTAGACATTTTTAAGCTATAACGGTTTAATACATTGTTTTCTAAACAATAGATATATTGATTACCAATAATTAATTGACCATCAGATACATTTAGTTCTAATTCAAAATAATCATCTTTATCTTTAATATTAATTGCAATATTATCATGATCGATAGTTGTAAATAAGATATTGATATCTAAATTAGTTAAGTATAATTCAAAAAACTCATCGATATTATATTGATTGATTTCAATTGATCTAAAACGATCGATACTATCAATAAAATCACTGTTTTCACGAATGAAATTAATTTGTTTTAAAGCATTTTGATCAAAAGAATGACGATTGTGATTTGTCGTTAACATGTTTCCATAACTAACTGTTCGCTGGTAACGGAAGTTTTTAATAAACTCTTTTAGGTTTTTAATAGCATAAGTCTTCTGGTTACCAATACGATAAGAAATTAACAGTTTATTAAAAGAATGATTGATATTTGGTATTATTCGAATATTAGTATCCGTTAAAGAAGGTTCCTGGTAATTAGAATAACTGTCAATCAAATCTTTTGCTACTTGGATTTTACTGTTAATTATTTTTTCTTCCTGGATTCTTTCAAATGCTTCTATTTTAGCTTTATATTCAATTTTTTGATTAAACTGAAATGGGATATCAGACATTTCTAAACTATAAAATTTTAATAATAAAACGCCGATGTGACCACAAGCTATTTTGTTATCTTGACAATTAGCGCAATCACAAAGGAAATTGGTTATTTTACCACTGGTATCGACAGTTACCTGACAATTATTATGTTGACCATTAATAGTAACCTGGCCATCAATATGGTATGTGTTACCTTGTTTGATTACTGACATGTTCGAAATTACATTATCTTTATAATACTTTCGAGCCATTGCCCAGTTTTGCTCATTAAATATTCTATTTATTTCATCATCTTTAACGTACATTTATTTCCCTCCGATAGATTATTATACCATTTTTTTATATATTCCCAAATAGAAAATAGGTAAAAATATTTTACACTTTTTACAAAAGTGCTATAATATTGTTATATTTAAGCCGGCATAGCTCCAACGGTAGAGCAATCCACTCGTAATGGATAGGCTGCAGGTTCAAATCCCGTTGCCGGCACCATATTTCAAACCGGTTGGTTTGATTTTTTTATATAAAAATATTTATAACTGGCAGGTGAAATTTATGAACGACTTTTTTGAAAAAAATGGTTATATTTTAAGATTAGCTAAAAAAGAAGATGCATTAGATTATTATCAAAACAATTTTAATCCATTAGACATTGAAGTGGCTAGATTTACAGGCTCAAAAACATCATATACTCAAGAAGAAGTTGTTAGTTTTTTTAAACAGTGTATTGACGCTAAAGATCGCTATGATTTTGTTATTGTTGAACCTAAAGGGCATATAATCGGTGAAAGTGTTTTAAATGAAATAGATCAAGATTTGAAATGTGCGAATTATCGAGTTGCTTTATTTCATAATAATTCTCGTAATCGTGGGATTGGCAGCTGGGCAATAAAAAATACATTAGCATTTGCTTTTGATACTTTAAAATTACATCGAGTAGAATTAGAAGTTTTCTCATTTAATCCACGAGCTATTCATAGTTATAAAAAAGCGGGATTTAAACAAGAGGGCATATTAAAAGATTCGATTAAAGATGGCGATAATTATGGTGATACTATTTTAATGGCTATTTTAGAAGATGATTGGAAAAATCAAAAACAGGAAATAGTTATAGATGAATATTCATATCGTTGTGGGGTAATGGATTGTTTTTGTGAAATGGTTAAAGCTGGTGTTAAAAAAATTGCCTTAGCACATCCTTTTAAAACAAAACAAGATCAAGATAGTTATTTAGGGTTTGTAGAAAAAATTACTAATCAGTATCACATTCGTTATTTTTTAGACGATGATCCTTTAATTACTGATTTGTTTGCAATGTCAATGAATCTAAATACTTATAATATTATTTTTTATCGAAACGATGAAGATATTAAAAAATATCAAGAATTAAAAGAAGAAAAAAGGCAGGCTTTAAAAAATAATAAATATGAACAAGTTAGAAACTCTTTAGCTTATCAATTTGGATATTTATTAGGATATAGTGATAAAACTATTGCAGAATATATTAAACAAAATAATGAAAAAGAAAAAGCAACACTATAAATTATGGTGTTGCTTTAAATATGTTAAAAAATCTAAACAACCTTCATAAACATCATCATAGGTAACATCAAAATTACCAGTATACCAAGGATCAGCAATATCACGAGGTTGTTTTGAAAAATCTAGTAAACGATATATTTTATTTTCTTTGTCATTACCGACAATTCTTAAAATGCCATTTACATTTCTAGTTTCCATTGCTATTAAATAATCATAATTTTTGTAATCCGATTTTTTTAATTGCATAGCGACTTTACCGCTAGTAGAAATATGATATTGTTGTAGTTTGTTTTGGGTTCCATAATGAACAGGAGAACCGACTTCACCACAAGTGCCGGCTGATTGAATAAAAAAATGATTACTTAAACCTTCTTTTTCAACTAAATCTTTAAAAACAAATTCTGCCATTGGAGAACGACATATATTCCCTAAACAGATAAATAAAATTTTAATCATATCATTACTCCTTGATTATATGAAAAAAGATGAACTCAGTTCATCTTGGATACTTAGAATGGTGACCCGCAGGCGATTCGAACGCCTGACCCTCTGATTAAAAGTCAGATGCTCTACCGACTGAGCTAGCGGGTCTTTTTTCAGTGCCTAAATAAAATAACATATTTTTTTTAATCTGTAAAGAGTTTTTTTAATATATTTGTAATTTATTGATATAATTTAAGAACTTTTGAGTGTTTCTATGGATTTCTACAATGTTTTATAAATAAATATGCTTAAATTCTATATGGGTGATATGTGATGAAGGGTAGATATTTATTAATAATAGCATTACTTTTGTTATGTGGTTGTCAAGATGCTGATGCTAAAAAAGTAACTAGCGCTAAAGAAAATGAAAAAGTATTAACAATTAAAAATGAGGTTTTGAAAAACAATCAGAATTTTAAAAATAATCAAGATGGGAAAAACAATTTGTTATTATTAATGGCAAATAGTGTTGATTATTATAATTATGTAAATGGTTCAATGGTACTGACAATGGATTATCAAGGACAAATGCAGCAGATAAAATATGATTTTCAAATTAATGTGCCTGATTATCATAGTTTTATTTATCAGGTTTCTTCTACTGGATTTAATGAGCAATGTTTTTTTAGAGATAGTGAAAAGATGTATTTTTATAATGGCAATATTGATGATTTAAAGAATAATGATTTGAGTGAATTGATAAAAGAGAAAAAAATGATCGTAGAACAAGTTAGTGCCAATAATAATTTGTTTAAATATCGGGATTTATCACTTCAAGAAAGAATTGATAATTTTAGTAGTACTCGGGTTGCAAATGATTTATATGGTGATGTTGCACCATATGTATTTCCAGAAGAAATTGCTTTATATCAGTTAGGAATGAAATATGATAATTATGATATTAAAGACAATACTGATTTTCTTGATCGAGAAGTATTTGTTGTTGAAGGGACTATTGATGATACGGTTTATAATAAGGGGACTATATCTTTATTTGTTGACAAACAAACGGGAATACTTTTAAAATATGAATATAAAACAGATGTAAGTATAGTAACAATGGAAATGGAACAGATAGCAATTGACCAAGATGAACAGGATGATTTTTATTTGGAATATATAAAAAATAAAAAAAATTAAAAAAATTGTAAAAAACACTTGCATCATACATTGGATAATGCTATTATAGTAGGGCACCAAGTGCTTGAATAGCTCAGTTGGTAGAGCAATCGGCTGTTAACCGATCGGTCGTAGGTTCGAGTCCTACTTCAAGCGCCATGTGGCCTGTTGGAGAAACGGTTAACTCACATGCCTTTCACGCATGCATTCACGGGTTCGAATCCCGTACAGGTCACCATTTGGAGGTTTAGCTCAGTTGGGAGAGCATCTGCCTTACAAGCAGAGGGTCAGCGGTTCGAGCCCGTTAACCTCCACCATTATAAGCCGGCTTAGCTCAATTGGTAGAGCAACTGACTTGTAATCAGTAGGTTGAGGGTTCAAGTCCTTTAGCCGGCACCATTTTTATATACGCGGGTGTGGCGGAACTGGCAGACGCACTAGACTTAGGATCTAGCGCCTTTGGCGTGCAGGTTCGATTCCTGTCACCCGCACCATGTTGATATTTGCTTCAGGGTTGGTCCTGAAGTATTTTTTTTATTTTAAATGTGTTCTAAATTTTTTGTTCATTATAAAATGAATATTTATAAGTTGTATTTTTAATTTATTATTGACAATATTGAATATATAGGTGTATTATAACAGTGTTATATAACACTGTTATATAGGGGGTAAAAAATGCAAGATACTTCAAATTTGACACTGAATAAAATCCAACAAGCTGCTATTGATGAGTTTTTGGAAAAAGGGTTTAGAGGAGCTTCTTTACGTCAAATCGTTAAACATGCAGGTGTGACAACTGGAGCATTTTATGGATATTTTTCTAGTAAGGAAGCATTATTTGCTTCAATTGTTGAACCGCATGCACAAGCTATAATGGCTAATTTTATGCAAGCTCAATTAAAATTTGCTGATTTACCTAAAGATGAACAACCTTCTCATATGGGAATTGAATCAAGTTCTTGTGTAAATTGGATGGTTAATTATATCTGTGATCATCGTGAAGCAGTAAAACTTTTATTATTGAAAGCTGAAGGAACGAGTTATGAAAATTTTGTTCATAATATTGTTGAAGTCGAAGTTGAATATACTCTAAAATACATGGATGTTTTAAGGGAACTTGGTTATTTAGTACCTCAACTCGATAGGACTTTGTGTCACATTATCGCAAGTGGTATGTTTGGAGGAATTTTTGAAGTTGTCATCCACGATATTCCTAAAGACCAGGCTATGCGTGATGTAGGTCAACTTCGAGCATTTTACACAGCTGGTTGGTTAGCATTAATGGAAACAAAATAGATTAATGCAACAACCGCAATTTTTTTACCCTGTCAGTTAGCATATGCTAACATAAGTGTTTGTTGAAAAAGGAGGGTTAATATGGAAAAAAAGAAACAAAATGCTATTATTGCTTTATTAGGTTATGCTGGAAACTATAAGGTCTTGACGTTTATAGGATTAACTTTATCTGCAATTTCGATGCTTTGTAGCATAGTGCCATATGTTTGTATTTGGCTTGTTGCTAAAGATCTGATTACCGCTGTGTCTGACTTTTCTAAAGTTCAAAATGTAGAAACCTATGGATGGATTGCCTTTGGTTTCGCTGTATTAGGAATTGTACTATATTTTATTGGTTTAATATGTACTCATTTAGCGGCTTTTAGAACTGCTGAAAATATACGAAAAATAGGTATGAATCATATCATGAAAGCACCATTAGGGTATTTTGACAATAATGCTTCAGGACTTATTAGAGGAAGGTTGGATAGTGCGGCTAATGATACAGAAACACTGTTAGCCCACAATTTAGCCGATATTGTTGGAACTATCGTATTATTTGTCGGAATGGTCATTTTGATGTTTATATTTGATTGGCGTATGGGTGCTGCATGTTTATTGTCTGCAGTTATATCCATTATTGCAATGTTTTCAATGATGGGCGGTAAAAATGCTCAGCTTATGGCTGAATATCAAGCTGCCCAGGATAGAATGACAAAAGCAGGAACAGAATATGTTAGAGGAATTCCTGTAGTTAAGATTTTTCAGCAGACTGTTTATTCGTTTAAGACTTTTAAAAAGGCCATTGAAGAATATAGTGATAAGGCAGAATATTATCAGGCGAAAGTTTGTCGTGTGCCTCAATCGATCAATTTGACATTTACTGAAGGGGCTTTTATTTTTTTAGTGCCTATTGCTATCTTTTTGATACCTGGTGCATTGCATAGCGGTAACTTCAGTGATTTTATTACGAATTTTGTATTCTATGCTGTTTTTTCTGCTATCATTTCGACTTCACTCGCAAAAATTATGTTTGCATCTTCAGGTATTATGCTAGCTAGTACAGCGTTAAGCCGCATTGATTTAGTCATGAAGGCTCCAACGCTTGAAAAATGTGTGAATCCAAAAGAGCCTGAAGATAATAGTGTGGTTTTTAAAGATGTCAGTTTTACTTACACTGGTTCAAGTACTCCTGCATTATCACATATATCTTTTAGAGTTGAACCAGGTCAAACTGTTGCACTCGTAGGACCATCAGGTGGTGGTAAAACAACAGCTGCCAGTTTAATTCCTCGATTTTGGGATGTAGATGAAGGTGTAGTTGCGGTTGGAAATGTTAATGTTAAAGAAATTGATCAGCATGTTTTAATGGATCAGGTCGCTTTCGTTTTTCAAAATACAAAGCTCTTCAAAACATCGATTTTAGAAAATGTTAAAATTGCCAATCCAAACGCATCAGATGATGATGTTATGCAAGCTTTAAAAGCGGCTAGATGTGAGGATATTATTGAAAAACTTCCTAATGGTGTCAATACGATAATTGGGAATGAGGGAACATATCTTTCTGGAGGTGAACAGCAAAGAATTGCTTTAGCACGTGCTATTTTGAAAAATGCTCCTATTGTTGTATTGGATGAGGCTACTGCTTTTGCTGATCCTGAAAATGAAATTTTAATACAAAAAGCCCTCAGTGTTTTATGTAAAGATCGAACAGTTATCATGATTGCTCACCGTTTATCAACTGTTGTCAATGCAGATAGAATCATTGTTTTAGAAGAGGGACATATTATTGAAGAGGGTACTCATAAAGAATTATTAGATAAAAATGGTCTGTATCATAAAATGTGGACTGACTATAATCAGGCAGTGAAATGGAAAATCACAAGTGGAAAGGAGGCAGCGTAAATGTTTGGAAAAAATTTTAAGCGAAAATATGCCTTAACAGAGAAAGGTGTTCAGAATGTCAAAAAGGGGACATTTTGGACAGTTATAGTAAATATTGTTGTTATGGCTGGTGTTAGCGTATTATATCTACTGATGAAAGAATTGATGGGAGTTTTGACAGGTGATCAAACAGAAATCAATATGATAACGATTCTTATTTTATTAGTTGCATTTGTATTTTTATCATTTATAACACATCTTCAGCAGTATATAGCCACTTATGGACTTGTTTATGGTGAAGTCAAGGCTACAAGAATTGCTTTGGCGGAAAAACTTCGTAAATTACCATTAGGATATTTTAATAAAAAAGATATTGCAGATTTAACAGAAACGATAATGGGAGATGTTAATCGTATGGAGCATGTCTGGTCACATGTGCTTGGTTATTTATACGGATCTTATATTTCAACAGGAATTATTGCTATTTTCCTATTTATTTATGATTGGCGTTTAGCAATAGCTTGTCTTTGGGGGGTACCTGTTGCGTTTGGTCTATTGTTTGGCTCTCGAAAGTGGACTGCAAAAGCCTCTGAAAAACTGAAAAAGGCAGCTGTCAAAGTTTCTGATGGAATACAGGAAACATTAGAAAATGTTAGAGAGATTAGAGCCACAAACCAAGAAGAAACTTATCTTCAAGGTCTTTATCAAAAAATTGATGAACATGAAAAAGTGATGATCAAAGGAGAACTTGTATCCGGTATTTTTATCAATGCAGCAAGTGTCATCATGCGTTTAGGTGTTGCAACTACAATCTTAGTTGGTGCAAATCTTATTGTTCACGGACAAGTGGATTTTATGGTATTGTTTATGTTCTTATTGGTCATTACAAGAATTTATGCACCTTTTGATCAGAGTCTAGCATTAATTGCTGAGATGTTTGTCTCACAGGTATCAGCAAATCGTATGATGGAAATCTACGATACTCCAGTTGCATCAGGGAAAGAAACTTTTGAACCAAAAGGACATGATATTGAATTTCATCATGTTTCATTTGCTTATGATGACCATGATGTTTTAAAGGATGTCAGTTTTATAGCCAAGGAAGGAGAAGTAACAGCCTTAGTTGGACCTTCTGGTTCTGGCAAGAGTACCTGTGCTAAATTAGCTGCACGTCTTTGGGATGTCAATAAAGGAACTATAACAGTAGGAGGAATTGATATTAATACTGTTGATCCTGAAATTTTATTGAGAGATTATTCAATGGTGTTTCAAGATGTTGTTTTATTTGATGACAGCATAAAGGAAAACATCCGTCTAGGAAAAAGAGGAGCAACAGATGAAGAAGTATATGAAGCCGCTAAAGCAGCAAATTGCGATGAATTTGTGCAGAAACTTCCTAATGGCTATGACACACTGATTGGTGAAAATGGTGCAAAACTATCAGGTGGTGAGAGACAAAGAATTTCCATTGCCAGAGCGCTTTTGAAAGATGCTCCAATCGTTTTGTTAGATGAGGCAACAGCTAGCCTTGATGTGGAAAATGAGACTAAAGTGCAAGAAGCTTTATCTAGGTTACTGGTTAATAAGACTGTTTTAGTCATCGCTCATCGTATGCGAACAGTCCAATCTGCTGATAAGGTTGTTGTTTTAGAAAATGGTAATGTCAAAGAATATGGAGCACCAGCAAAATTATATGCTATAAATGGACTCTATCGTCATATGGTTGATCTACAAAATGAAGGCTCTAAATGGCAAATTGATAGTAAAAAGATTTCACTTGATATGTATTAAATAGTGATATTTTAATACAGGTATTAATGGAGATATAAAAGTATACCTTAGTATAAATAGTTGAACGATACTAGGGTATTTTTATTATGGATGATAGATAAATATTAAGATCACTGAATTTTCAAAATTTAATTTTAAGACAGGTAAAAAAATATTTTGAAATGAAATTAATTATTTTATAAAAAAATCGGGGTATCATCAACAAAAACATGTTAATAAGTTGTATTTACTATATGGTTATGTATAATGAAATTAAAGATATATCTCAAAAATTAGTATTGAGATACTATGAAGTAACTAATTAATTTACTAGGTATAGATTTATAATGATAAAAAACTTTATAGAAATAAAAATTCAAAGAAAGGGGAAGTTATGAAGTAGGCAAAAATAAGATAATATCGAAGAGGGGTTACTTCATAATGGTGGTTAGAATGAATAATTTTCTTAATGGTCTAGTAAAGTTATTTGGTTTTTCTGATTGGGGTTTAACGTCACTTATTTATTCTATTTATCTTAAACGTACTAAAAAAATCTCATATGTTGAAGAAAAAACAATAAAACAACAATATAAAGAACAATTTATAAAAATTCGTTCTTGGTGTTACTTTATGTATTTTATAATTGCAATGAGCCTTCTTATTAATTTAAATTTTACAAGTTTTAATAGAACAATAATTTGGACTGTTCATATAGCTTTGTTTCTATGTATTTTTGTTTATAGAATAGTTAAAGAAAATAAATTTTATAAATAATATTATATAATTGATTTATTAATTCTTCCTTTTGGTATTATTGGTTTAAGTTTGAGGATTTATAATAACATTTTAAATGATCCAAGGGAGTTGATATTTATTTAAAAGAAATTACAATTAGAACATGATGATTTTAAAGTTATTAGAGGAAATCCTGGTTTATATGTCCCATGATAATTTTCAATATTAAAAAGACTGAGCGTAAAAGTAGGTAAAACTTGGCCCAGTCTTTTTAGTTAGTAAATAAAGATAACTATTACAGTATAAACAATTAGTGTAATAACCATAAATAATGAGATAAATGCCGATTGAAAATCAGCATCTTCTTCTGATTTATTAAGTGGTGAGATTAACATTGGTACAGCAAAACCAGTAGGACTCATAAAATAAATTAATACTGCGATCATATAAATTTTATCTGCCATCATATGTGGGAAGAAGATAAAGAATCCAGCAATGATACATACATATAAAACTAGTCTAACTGATAACAATTTAAGTAATGACGGTAATGTTTCTTTTTTGATCTTTAAATTATAACCAATAATAAATAATATCATTCCTACAATAGGAGCAGTAGCCTGAGTAACAGTACTAGTATAGACGTTGATAAATGGTGTTTGACTTAAATAGTTATAAAATCCACTTAAGTTTAATATTAATGCAAGAGTTACAGCAATTACAAATGAGTTTGTAAAGATAGTTTTTAATAAGTCTTTATTGTTTGTTTTACCAGCAGTAGATTTTGCAACTAAAATAGGGATAACAACAAATGCAATGAAACTACCAGCAATATCAAAAATTACAGTATTGCTTGCATAACTTAAGCCAACTATTGATGTATAAAGTGGTAGAGCAACGTTTCCTCCTTCACAGGTTGTTAATAAGTATGGTGAAATATGCGCTAATTCTTTACCGGTAAATCCACTAATCAATTTACCAATAACCATTGTTAAAACAAATGCTATAAATACATAAATAATAACCCAAATAACTGATACTTCTATCTTTGCTGTAAATAAAACATTAAAAATCATAATTGGAAATAAGACATTGAAGACAATATTGTTTGCTCCATCTTTTTGTTCTGGGGTAATCCAGTTTTTGATACGAGCAATAGCTCCTAGTCCAATCATAAAAAATACGGGAAATAACGTTGTTAATGCTGCCATTTATTTTCTCCTTTCAATTTCGCATCTATTGTATCGATACTTTTAAGATATATCAATTACTTAAATTTTATGCTTTTCTATACTTGATAAGCATGGGTTTGCTCAATATAATTATGATAGGTGATGTTTAATGGAAATAAGAGTTTTACAATATTTTTTAACAATTGCTAGAGAAGAAAGTATTTCTAAAGCAGCTGAAGTTTTACACATTACACAGCCAACCCTTTCTCGCCAAATGAAAGAATTAGAAGATGAATTTAATAAAAAGTTATTCATTCGGGGAAGTAGAAAAATTACTCTTACTAAAGATGGGATTTTATTAAAGCAGTATGCCCAGGAAATTATTGGCTTAGTAGACAAGGCTGAGCGTGATTTGCTTAAAGAAGATAATGAACTAGCTGGTGATATTTATATTGGAAGTGGTGAAAGTTCAGGTATTCGTTTTGTTATGCGTGTGGTTGCTAAAATGCAATCTAAATATTCTAAAATACGTTTTCATTTATTTAGTGGTAATGCTCAGGATGTTGCAGATAAACTTGATAGTGGACTATTAGATTTTGGAATATTTTTTGATCCAGTTGATCTTACTAAATTTGATTATTTTACTCTTCCGTTTAAAGAAACAATGGGGCTATTGATGAAAAAAGATGATGAGTTAGCTTTGTATGATGTTATAACTCCAGAATTATTAAAAGATAAGCCGATAATTGCTTCAAATCAGGATATTGTAAAAAATGAGATTGCTGGATGGATCGGTGGTAATGAAAGAAAGCTTAATATCAAGGTTACATATAATCTTATTAATAATGCTGCCTTGCTTGTAGAAGAGGGTGGTGGTTATGCCTTAACTTTTAAAGATTTAATTCGTGATGATGAAAATAGTCCGCTTTGTTTTAAAGAACTATCACCACAATTAGATGTAGGAATTCATATTGCCTGGAAAAAATATCACGTTTTTTCTAACCAGGCTGAAACATTTTTAGAGTTGATAAAAAATGAAGTGGAAAAATTAGGTATGTAAAAAATTAATTTATAAGTTTATTTTGGCTATTTAAATAGTAAGTTTAACACATATAGAAAAAGCATGGATTTATATAATAAATAAGTATTTGTCTTTCTGCTTAAGTATTTTAAAATAGAAGTACAAGGAGGAATGCTAAAGATGAGTTTTAAAGAAAATTTTTTATGGGGTGGCGCTATTGCGGCTAATCAGGCTGAAGGTGCTTGGAACGTAGATGGTCGTGGTCCTGCTAAAACCGATGTAACTACAGGAGGTTCTGTTAAAGAGCCAAGATATGTGACTTTTATTGATAAAGATGGAAATCCAGGAAAGGTTGTTAATGGACAACCGATACCAGAAGGTGCTAAATACGCTGTTTTAGATGATTATTACTATCCTAATCATGATGGTGTGGATTTTTATCATCATTATAAAGAAGATATAGCCTTGCTAGCTGAAATGGGATTTAAAATGTTTAGACTTTCTATTTCATGGTCTCGTTTATATCCTCATGGTGATGAAGATAAACCTAATTCAAAAGGGGTTGAATTTTATCGTTCAGTTTTTATGGAATGTAAAAAATATGGAATTGAACCATTAGTAACAATCTGGCATTTTGATACCCCTTTATATCTAGAAGAACATTATGGTGGCTGGAATAATCGTAAATTAATAGATTTTTATGTTCGTTTTGCAACAACTTGTTTTAAAGAATACAAAGGGTTAGTTAAATATTGGCTAACATTTAATGAAATCAATAATACAATCATGATGTTAAACTTATTTGGAAATCACGCTGGAGATAAAGAACATCAAGAAGGATATCAGCAATTACATTATCAATTTGTTGCTAGTGCCAAAGCTGTTCAAATTGGACATGAAATTGATGCTAATAATATGATTGGCTGTATGATTTGTGGAATTACATTCTATCCTGGAACATGTGATCCAAAAGATATTATGGCGAATAGACATATGTGGGAAAAGAGTATTTTCTATTGTGGTGATGTTCAATGTAAAGGAAAGTATCCAACTTTTGCAAAAAGACTATGGGATGAACATCATGTTCAATTAGATATTACTGAAGAAGACTTAGAAGAGTTGAAAAAGGGATGTGTTGATATGTATACATTCTCTTATTACATGTCATCTGTTGAAACAACTCATGAAACTGATGATATGGTATCTGGTAATTTTGCTGCCGGAGCAAGAAATCCTTATTTGACATATTCTGATTGGGGTTGGGCTCAAGATCCACTTGGACTTCGATATTATTTAGAAATGATCTATGATCGTTATGAAAAACCAATTATGGTTGTAGAAAATGGTTTAGGAGCTTATGATACTCTTGAAGAAGATGGTTCAGTACATGATTCATATCGTATTGATTATTTAAGAGATCATATCAAAGAAATGGGTAATGCTATTAATAATGGTGTTGATTTAATTGGCTATACAACTTGGGGATGTATTGACCTAGTTAGTGCTGGAACTGGGGAAATGAGAAAACGATATGGTTTTATTTATGTAGATAAAGATGATCAAGGTAATGGAACTTATAAACGTTATCGTAAAGATTCTTTTTATTGGTATAAAAAAGTAATTGAAACAAATGGTGAAAATCTAGATTAATTATTAAAGTGTGATGAAAGTTTAAGTACTAAGTTATCATCACACTTTTTAGTTATAGTTTTTATTAAAAGTATGATTATGAAAAAATTTTTTCAGATCTATAGATGATTTTAGAAATTTGTTTTAAATCTTTTATCAATTAAATGTTTACTGCTTTAAGTTTTGATTATTAGTGATAAAATTATTTTGTCAGATAAATATTTAAGTAATTATTATAGAAAATAATATTGAGGAGGAGAGAAGATGAGTAACAAAATTATTTTTATTGATGTTGATGGAACATTGTTAGACTATGAAAACAAGTTGCCAGAATCTGCTGTTAAAGC
This sequence comes from Erysipelatoclostridium sp. An15, assembly GCF_002160675.1. Classification (NCBI taxonomy): domain Bacteria; kingdom Bacillati; phylum Bacillota; class Erysipelotrichia; order Erysipelotrichales; family Coprobacillaceae; genus Thomasclavelia; species Erysipelatoclostridium sp. An15. Next base: position 7,398 of record NZ_NFLA01000018.1, on the reverse strand, counting down.
TATTAGACAAGCTAGAAAGAATGGTCATAAAGTTTATATCTGCAGCGGAAGAAGTAAAGCAGAGGTATATGATTATGTTTGGAACATTGGTTTTGATGGTATGATTGGTGGTAATGGAAGTTATGTTGAAGACAATGGTCATGTAGTTATGCATCAGTTAATTACATTAGAACAATGTAAACATATTGTTGATTGGCTTCATTCACGGGGATTAGAATTTTATCTTGAAAGTAATAATGGTTTGTTTGCTAGTGAAAACTTTGAAACTAAAGGAGAACCAGTAATTCAAGAATATTCTAAGCGTAAAGGTAAAGAAGGGGCAGATAATCTTACTGTTCGCGATGTTTTCCCAAAAATGATTTTTGGGGGAGAATTGTATCGTGATGATTTAAACAAAGTTAGTTTTATTTTAAATAGTTATCAAGATCATTTAGATTCTATTGAAGAATTTCCAGATTTAAAACCTGGTACTTGGGGTGGTAAAGGTGAAGTTGCTTTATTTGGCGATTTAGGAGTTAAAGATATTACTAAAGCCCACGCTATTGGTGAATTGTTGAAATATTTAGGTGCTTCTTTAGAAGATACTTATGCATTTGGGGATGCTAAAGTTGATATTCCAATGTTGGAATATTGTAAAGTAGGTGTTGCTATGAATAGTGGTGGCGACGAAATTAAAGCTATGGCTGATTATGTTACAGATGATGTTGATAAAGATGGATTATACAAAGCATTTGTGCATTTTGGTTTAATTGAAGGTTAATAATTAGAGGAGAAAAAAATGATAAATAGAAGATTTAAGCGATTGTTATATTTTGTGTTAGAATTTGTTGCAATTGGTATTGATATGACTTCTTCAATTTATTATTCTTTTTTCATTTTATCGACAGTAATTGGTTTTGAACTGCTTTATGAAGATAAAAAATTAACTGAAATCCCTAAAACACAATATTTATTAGGGGTAGTTGTAATACCGGTATTAGTTGGCTGGATGTTACATAGTAATTAAAATGATACTTCAGTTTTTGAAACAGTTGGATACTCTTTGATTCTTAATAATTTTCTTGTTATAATCTAGTTATAACTATCGGTTGTTACAACCGGTAATGCTGATTTGAGGAGGTTTTTTATGTATTATACGATGAAAGAAACTTGTGAAATGGTTAATATGACTTATGAAGCGCTTAAGTATTATTGTAATGTTGGTTTAATTCCTAATGTTAAACGTGATAAAAACAATCACCGTGTTTTTGATGAAAATAATATTAATTGGATCAAGAGTTTATCATGTTTAAAAAATTGCGGGATGTCAATTAAAGAAATGCAGGCATATTTAAAGTTATGTTTACAAGGTGAACAGACAATTCCTGAAAGACAGGAAATGTTGGAGGAACAAAAATATAATCTAATTAAAAAGTTAGAAGAAATTCAAGAAAGTTTAAAGTATATTGATAAAAAACAAAAATTTTATAATCAAGTATTAAATGGGGAAGTTGAATATCATAGTTATCTTATTGATACTAGTAAAAAATCATAGTTTATTAAAAGTCACTGTTTAGTGGCTTTTTTTACCGCTTATACTAATAAACTGTCTCTTATTCCAAGGTGATTGTATGAATTATTGATTTTTACTATGATTGAATTGTAAAAGAGGTGGTTAAGATGGTAAAGCTTTCTTTTCAAATGCTTTTAAAACAGCGGAAAAAGAGTTTAAATTCAATTGTTCTAATTGTGATTTACAAGAAAAAGTTGCTGCAAGTTTGAATGAATTATTAAACAGGTATCATGGCATTAGTTCAGTAAGTAGTCTTCAAGATGGATTTGTAAGTGTTATGATCATGTTTGTTAAAGTTAATAATATTTAGTAAGCATCATTTTGATGCTTTTTTTGATTCTTTTAGTATGAATTGGGTTAAAAGGTGTATATTTTATATAAAAGTGTTATAATTTAATGTGAAAATATATTGTGATAAATATATGATGTTTGATGATTGGAGGTGAATGGTGGTGGATAAAACAATGTTTGGAAATAGGCTTAAAAAAACAATATTGATTGTTTTGACTGTTGCGATATTTTTATTAGGAACTAGTATTTATTTACGAGTTTATTTGAATAATACAATCAAAGAAGCAATTATCAATCAAATAAAAGTAGATAGTGATGAATATATAGATCGTTTAAAGGAACAGGTTGATACTGATTTTCAAATATTGAATTCATTTACTAGTATATTTACGATTGAAAATGATCTAGACATTGCACTGGCATTGGATTTAGCAAATCAAAAAAGTGATTTTATTTTATTGGGATATTTTAGTAGTTCATCTAATGTTGTTGCGATAAATGACCAGGATATTAAATATGATGTCAAAACAAGCAATCTTTCTAAACCAATACAATCAGTAATTGAAGAGACTTTGCTTGGAAAAAAAGCTATTTCCGATATTTTTGAAAGTGAATTATCTACACAACCGACAGTTGCTTATGGAATACCAGTATTAAGAAATAATCAGATAATAGGAAGTTTAGTAGCTTTAGATGTTTTACATATAACAACTGATGAAAATGATAATACTTATGCTTGTATTATTGACAGTGATGGTAATATTTTGCTAGGTTCTAATCAAGATATTAATCAAACTAATAGTTTTTTTGAAAATATTAATTTAAAAGATACTAATATTAATCAGATTAAAAGTGATTTAAAAAATAATAAAAATGTTTCTTTGACTTTTGATTATAAAGATGAAAGTTGTCAAGCTATCTTAAAGCCTATAGATATAAATGACTGGTATATGGTTTGTATTGATATTGATCAAAGTGCTGGGTTATCGATTAGTCAGACAGCTAGAATTGTTAATGGTTTATTTGTGGTAATTGTTATTTTAGTAATTGGTTTGTTGTTATACGGTTATTGGATGACATTGAAAAATAATCATGAATTAGCTTTGTCGGCTTATTATGATCGTTTAACTGGGGCTTATAATTTATTATATTTTAATCAAAAAGGTAAACAAGAGTTAAGGCAGAATCTTAATTGCAGTATTGTAGTTTTAAATATTCGACAGTTTAAGTTTTTTAATGAAATATTTGGCAATGAACAAGGGGATAAGTTATTATGTCATATTAAAGGGGTTATTGAAAATAATTTAAACAGTGAAGAATTTTGTTGTCGAGATACGGCAGATCAGTTCTTTTTGTTTTTAAGAGATATTGATAAGGAAATTATTGAATCAAGATTAAATAAGATAATTGAGGAAATTTTCGATTATGATGCTTTATTACATACAAATTATCATTTAAAAATTCATTGTGGTATTGTAATTTCAAGTGACCAGTATAATTTAGATACAACATTTGATGGCTTAATGGTAAGTGTGATGTTTGCTCTTGATAAAGCAAAAGAAAAGTTACAAACAAGTATCTGGTTTTATGATGTTGAATTACATGAGCGCGAAAAAATAGATAATTATATTGAAAGTCATATGCATCAAGCGCTTGAAAAGCATGAGTTTAAGTTTTTCTTACAACCTAAAATCGGTTTAAAAGATGGTTCATTAGAAAGTGCAGAAGCTCTGGTACGTTGGATAACAAATGATGGACAGGAACTTTATCCAGATCAATTTATTCCGATTTTTGAAAAAAGTGGTTTTTGTATTGAATTAGATATGTATATGTTTGAAGAGGCATGTAAACAAATCAAAGAATGGATTGATGAAGGAATAGAGCCGATTGGAATTTCAGTTAACCAGTCTAAGTTATTATTTTATGAAGCTGATTATGTTGAAAGACTAGAGAAAATTGTTAATAAGTATCAAATACCGGCTAATTTGATTACTTTAGAAATTTTAGAGAATTTAGTTATTGATAATGTTGATGAAGTTAATAGTAAGATAGAATGTTTGCATAAAATTGGTTTTCGAGTGTCGATGGATGATTTTGGCAGTGGCTATTCTTCGTTAAATATTTTAGGAAAGTTAGATATTGATGAATTAAAGATTGATAAAGATTTTTTACAAGAAATTTTTGTTGAAAATAATTTTAGAACAAAATTAATCATGGAAGAAATTGTAAAGTTAGCTAAAATATTATCGATTTCAACAGTTGTTGAAGGAGTAGAAACTTTAGAATGTAATTATTTAATAAGAAGTTTTGGTTGTGATTTTGGTCAAGGTTATTATTATGATAAACCAATTAGTAATGATAAATTTAATTTACGATATATGAAAAATCGAAAAAAGATTAAATAAAGCTGTTAACAAAAACGTTAACAGCTTTATTAATTTATACTGTTTTAGCCCAATCAATATTAGTAATTTCATCTTTGATAGGGTCAAACATTTTACGATTGTTTTTGTTATATACTGCATAATATTGAACATGAGCTTCAGGATCGCTGATTGGAATATTGATACGATTATTATTTTCTTTTTCGCGAAGTAATGTTAAATTACTGCGAAAGTTAGGTAAAGCTGATGCTTTTGTTAGTTCTTCAAAAATGGCATCATCTTCTTGAATCAATAAATGAGATTCCGGTATCATTTTTAAACATATTTCATTCCAAAAACCAATTCGCGATAATAATAAAACACTTTCACCATTTAAATCTCGAAATGATATTTCTTTAAACAAAGCTAATGGATGAGCAGGGGGTACTGATAAATATAGGTGTTCTTCAAATAATGGGATACAAATGCGATTATCATCATTGATGGGATGATTAATGGCAATAATCGAATATTCATGATTATCTAGACCGCTTAATAAGTTATCTTCATTGCTATCAAGGCTATCGGTAATTTTCATAGCTGGATATAATTGTTTAAAAATATAAGTTAATCCCCAATTTGGTGCTGGAGCACAAGAACCGATACTGATTGTTCGTTTGCTTAAATCATAGCTTTGTAGTTGTTTAACCATTTTATCAGTTTCATCAAGTATTTTTTTAGCATATTCAACGGCCATGATTCCGTTATCATTTAATGTTATTTTATTTTTCTTACGATCAAACAATTTTAAACCAAGTTCATCTTCTAGACGCTGAATTGAGCGTGTTAGACCCGGCTGGCTTATTAATAAAATTTCAGCAGCTTTAGAGATTGTACCGGCCTTGGCAATAGTCACTAATTGTTCTAATTGGTAAAGTTCGATCATTATTATCACCTCACTATGCACTATAATTATAGCATAATGTAATATTGATATTGTACTTTATTTTTTAAGTTAACTAAAATGTAAGTGTAAGGAGGGAACAGATGGAGTGGATAGAGCTTAGTAACGGTGTAAAAATGCCAATTATCGGTTATGGAACTTTGCAAATTTCTTCTAATTTAGCAAAAAGAAAAGTATTAGAGGCATTAGATGAAGGATATCGATTAATTGATACAGCTGCTTCGTATTTTAATGAAACTGGTATTGGTGAAGCGATTAAGGAATCACATATACCAAGAAGCGAGTTATTTATTACTACTAAGGTGTGGGTCCAGGATAGTGGTTATGAAAATACGATTAAAGCTTTTAATCAATCTTTAACTAACCTAGGGCTAGATTATCTTGATTTGTATCTGATTCATCAGCCTTATGGAAATTATTATGGCTCTTGGAAAGCAATGGAAGAACTTTATCGCCAAGGTAAAGTTCGAGCAATTGGGATTTGTAATTTTTCTGCAGAAAGATTTGTTGATCTTTGTTTAAATTGTTCAATTAAACCAATGATCAATCAAATTGAATTACATCCATTTTTTCAACAAAAAGAACTTGTTAAAGTGTTAGAACAATATCATTGCAAAGTACAAGCCTGGGGACCATTAAACGAAGGACAACGTGATATTTTCAACAATGAAATTTTAGAAGCAATTGCTAAAAAACATAACAAAACAATTGCCCAGGTTATTTTACGCTGGCATATTCAAAATAATGTTATTGTAATTCCCAAAACAGTTAGAGTTGATAAGATGAAAGAAAATTTAGACATTTGGGATTTTCAATTAGACAATGAAGATATGAATATGATTGCCAATATGGATTTGGGTTATAGCGAAATAATCAATCATCAAAGTTACACAACAGCAAAATGGTTAAATAAATATAAAATCCATGATTAGCTGTTAAAATTAAATTAATGAAAAGGAGATTAGAGAACTATGGAAAAATTTGAACTTAATAATCATGAACTTATCCCAGCAGTTGGATTTGGAGTATTTATGATCCCTAATGATGGGCCAACTTATGAAGCTACTTTAAAAGCATTAAAAGCAGGATATCGTCATATCGATACTGCAGCTGGATATATGAATGAAAGTGATGTTGGAAAAGCTATTAAAGATAGTGGAATTGATCGTAAAGAAATTTTTATTACATCAAAATTATGGTTACAAGATTATGGTTATGAAAATGCTAAAATAGGTATTGAAAATTCTTTAAAGAATTTAGGTGTTGATTACATTGATTTATATTTATTACATCAACCATATGGTGATTATTTAGGATCATGGAAAGCATTAGAAGAAGCAGTAGCTGAAGGAAAAATTAAATCAATTGGTATTTCTAACGTAACAATTAATTTATGGAATAAATTTAAAGATGGTATGACTATTATGCCAGCTGTAAACCAAGTAGAATGCAATCCATTTTTCCAACAAAAACCATTACGCGTAGAAATGGAAAAATATGGTATTAAACTTGAAGCTTGGTATCCATTAGGACATGGAAATAAAGAATTATTAGAAAATGAATATTTAGTATCTTTAGCTAATAAATATAATAAAAATGTCGGACAAATTATTTTAAGATGGCATTATCAAGAAGGAATCATTTCTTTACCTAAATCAACAAATGATGAAAGAATTAAAGGAAATATTGATATCTTTGATTTTGAATTAACTGATGAAGAAATGAAAAATATCCAAGCAATGGATACTGGAAAAGGAACACATGATCCAGAAGATTTATCAAACGAAACAAGATTAATGGGATTAAAAATCCATGACTAACTAAAATTTAAAGAGTATAATTGAATTGGAGGATAAAAATATGGAGTTTGTAACACTAAATAATGGCTTAAAAATGCCTAAAGTTGGATTTGGAGTATACCAGATCAAAAATCAAGAACAATGTAAACAAGCAGTATTAGATGCAATTGATGTTGGTTATCGTTTAATTGATACTGCACAATCTTATGGAAATGAAGAAGCAGTAGGAAAAGCTATTCAAGAAACATCAGTTCCAAGAAATGAATTGTTTATTACAACTAAAGTATGGGTCGCTAATTATGGATATGATAAAACAAAAGCTTCAGTAGAAGAATCTTTAAAGAAAATGCAATTAGATTATATTGATTTAGTATTATTGCATCAACCATTCAATGATTACTATGGAGCATATAAAGCATTAGAAGATTT
>NZ_NFLA01000017.1:0-58215 GCF_002160675.1 Erysipelatoclostridium sp. An15 | reverse complement strand
GGTCTTTGACAACTGAATAAAGCAGACAGATACGTTTGTGATACAGCGAGCCACGGGGACTGTACGCCATGACCTTTCCAAAAGAGAGCGAGCGACCCACGCAGTGATCCGAGAGCGACCTTTGGAAAAGTCGCCCCGCCATGACCTGTATTCACAGGATAATGATACGTCCCAGAGGTGGTTTTGCTCATAGGAATGAGATTGGTTGAGATACCAGCGGAGCTTTTCCAGAGCCGTCTGTCTGCTTCCAAAAGACACACAGTAAAGGGGGTGCTTATATATGACAAACAATACTGATGTGCCTATCTGGGAAAAGTACACGCTGACGATTGAGGAAGCGTCAAAATACTTCCGTATCGGGGAAAAGAAATTGCGTAAGCTGGCAGAGGAAAATCTCGACGCTGGCTGGGTGATTGTCAATGGAAACCGTGTGCAGATTAAGCGAAAACAGTTTGAAAAAATCATTGATACATTAGACGAAATCTAATGTCAGCGAGCCGTAGATATGGTATAATAAAGTATAACGTATCAACGGCTCATTCCTTGACGGAAAGGAGCTTCGCACTATGTCTAATGTAAAGAGAAAAGACAATAAGGGACGCAATTTACGACTTGGAGAGAGCCAGAGAAAAGACGGAAGATACGTTTACAAATATACCGATATATACGGAAAACCACAGTTTAAGTATGCTTGGAAACTTGTTCCGACAGACAAGACACCCGCTGGGAAACGTGAAGATTTGTCGTTGAGAGAAAAAGAAAAGCAGATTAAGAAAGACCTTGCCGACGGTATCAATACCATAGGCGGGAAAATGACAGTCTGCCAGCTCTACGCAAAGAAGAACAGCCAGAGGAAAAATGTGAAACGCAACACAGAAAAAGGTCGCCAGTATCTTATGAACGCTTTGAAAAATGACCCATTGGGTATGAGGGCGATTGATACGGTGAAGCTATCGGACGGTAAGGAATGGGCTATGCGAATGTATGAGAATGGCTTTTCCTACAAGACGATTAGCAATTACAAGCGTTCACTGAAAGCGTCATTCTATATGGCGATTGAGGACGACTGTATCAGAAAAAATCCTTTCAATTTCAAATTGAGTGACGTTCTGGAAGATAATTCAGAGCCTAAAGTCATTCTCACGCCAGAGCAGGAAGAAAAAATGCTTGCCTTTATGGAACAGGACAAGACGTACAGCAAGTATTATGATGAAGTGGTTATTCTTCTGGAAACAGGGCTTCGTATTTCTGAATTTTGCGGTCTGACAGTCCATATTGATATGGCGAACCGTATCATCAATGTAGACCACCAGCTATTGAAAGACAGCGAAATCGGCTACTACATTGAAACGCCTAAGACCAAAAAAGGAGAACGCCAGCTTCCAATGACAGAAAGAGCTTATCAAGCCTTTAAGCGAGTGTTACAGAACAGAGGAAAGGCGGAGCCTATCATCATAGGCGGTTACAGCAATTTCCTGTTCCTAAACCAAAAGGGCTTCCCTAAAGTGGCTGGTAACTACGAAAGTATGTTGCGTGGGCTTGTGAAGAAATACAACAAGACACATAAAGACCAGCTACCCAACATCACACCACACTCATTCAGACATACCTACTGCACGAACATGGCAAACAAAGGAATGAACCCGAACACCCTGCAATACGTCATGGGACACGCAAACATCACCATGACATTAGGGTACTACGCACACGGTACTTTCAATTCAGCAAAAGCAGAACTTGAAAGACTGGCTCTTGCTTCTTAAATCGGTGATTGTACTACTCATTTACTACTTTTGGTTGCATTTTCATGCTGGTAAATGCCAGCTTATGCAGAGTATCTTCCAAACGGAAAATGCCGATAAAGCCCTAAAATACAGGCTATACCGACATTTACCAGCTTATGAAAAGATAATCAGAAATTTAGTAAGTTTTTCTTTTTAAAAATTGTGAAGAAAAAAGTAAAAAAGTTACATTTTTTTATAAAGATTTGAAAAAAATATGAAAAAGACAAAAATATTTGCATCAATGCTTGCTTGTGCGATGACTATTGGTATGTTTAGTCAAATAACCTATGCACAAGGTAACGAATATATGACAAATCCATCTTTTGAAAATGAAATTGATAGAAATGCAATTCAACTTTATAAAGCTGAAAGAACTTCAGAAAAAGCTTATGATGGAAACTGGTCTATTAAGGTTGGAAATTATAAACCAGAAAATGAACATGAAATACCAATCTGGTCTTATAATTATGGTAAGGGAAGTGTTAATGTCATTATTGATAATGTAAAACCTAATACAACATATGAAGTAACTACACATTATTATAATGAAACTGGCGTAAAAATGTCGACAGGTGTTCTTGATGTTGATGGTGATTATTCAGCTGAATATCCATGGAAATTAGCATCTAATATTAAAACAAATGCACAAAAAAGTACTGAATGGCAAACTAATGTTCATACAATCACTACTGGACCAAGAACAGATGAAATTTATGCATTTGCATACATGGAATGGACAGGTAATGAAAGTGGAGCTGGTGTTTTCTATTTTGATGATGTTGAAATAAAAGAAGTAGAAACAGTTGAAAATAATGTTCAAACAATAGCTTATAACGGCGAAACTACTGGATTCCCTGATACTGTTCCAGCGATTCAAAATTTTGAACAAACAAGTGGTGTTTACAAATTGACAAAGAGAAATCAAGTTTTCTCAACTGATGAATTCTCTAAAGCTAAAACTGAATATTTAGCAAAGTCAATGAAAGAAAAGGGAATTATTGAAAATTATACTATAAATGTTATTGATAATATTAGTAATGCAAAAGGAATTACTCTTTATAAACAACCAGTATCTTTTGAATTAAATGATATGGTTAAAGGTAGAGAATGTGAAAAAGATGCATATCAAATTGATATCACTGAAAATGCAGTAACTATCTACTCTGATTACATTGAAGGAATTCAAAATGGTTCAATGACTATTTTACAAGCTTTTGTTCAAAGAGATAGTCTAAATTGTGGTGTTGTTCAAGACTATACAGATCAAAATATTCGTGGATTACAAGTTGACTCTGGTAGACGTTATTATTCAATCGATTGGTTGAAAAAACAAGTTGAACAAATGGCATATTACAAACAAAATGTATTGCAATTAAGACTCAAAGATAACGAAGGAATTCGTTTTGATTCTAAAGTAGCTCCTGAATTAGTTGACCGAAAAGGTGGTTTCTGGACTCAAAAAGAAATTGATGAATTAGTAAATTATGCTGCTAAGTTTAATATCGAAGTAATTCCAGAAGTAGACTTCCCTGGTCACTCAGGTCAAGAAGCTGATTATCATAAAGAATGGAAAATTACTGAGAATTGTTCAAATTTAGATTTTTCAAAACCTGAAGTTAGAGAATATATATTTGCAATTTATCAAGAAGCAGCTAATATGTTCCATGCCAAAACTATCCATATCGGTGGTGATGAATATTTCCAAACATCAGGATGGGGTGTTGAAGGTAATCAAAAATTATCAGCTTGGGCTCAAGAACAAACTGGAAATCCTGCTGCTGATCAAAGAGATGCTTTGAAATTATTCTTTAATGAAGCAGCCAAACCTTTCTTAGATAAAGGAATGAAAGTATTAGTATGGAATGATAATATCTTCTCATTTGATAGTGTTGTTGATTTAGATAAAAGAATTGTAGTTGACGTTTGGGGTGGCGGAATTTATGGTTCTGTAATGGCTTCTGATGCAATTAAAGCTGGATATAATGTAATGTCAAGTTCTTCATCAAACTATCATGATTTATGGCCACAACAAGGTCAAAATAAATTAGATCGTCCAGCACCAAAGAATTTATATGAAAACTTTACTAGATATACTTATTCAGGTAGTGCATTTAATTACCCATTCTACAATCAAGATGAAGTATTAACAGAAAACTTAGATCAAGCTCAAGGACAAGTTTTCCCAATTTGGGATGATGCTCATGGTTATGTTCCTGAATACATACTTTCAAGAACATTATTCCCAAGATATGCTGGATTTGCATACAAAACTTGGGGTGCTGAATATGACAGCGGACTTTCATATGAAGAATTTGAACGTTTAGCATACGCTGTTGAATCACCAAGACCAGAATTATTAGGTAGCCAAGTTGCTAAAAAATACACAGCAACTGATTATCAAGCAGTAGTTAAAACTATCAAAGATGGACTAGCTAATATCAAAACAGATGATATAAACGTACAAAAGAATATTGATGAATTAAACGCTTTGTTAGATACACCTAATGACAAAATATTATATACTGTTCAAGAAATTGAAACATTAATTCATAAATATGAAAATGTAGAATATGTAGCTGATAAAGGAAAAGTAACAATTAAATATGTTGATGAAACTAATAAAGATTTATGCGATCCAATAGTTATCGAAGATGAAGTTGGCATGGCATATACTTCTACTGCAAAAGAATTTGAAAATTATACATTAGTACAAGCGCCTGCAAATGCTAATGGTGTTATTGAAAAAGGTGAATTAGAAGTAGTATATGTATATCAAAAGAATCAAGTGCCTCCAACACCAGAAGATCCAGATAAAAATGATCCTGTAAAAGATAATGGAAGCCAAAATGGACAAAACAATTCAAAAGGTTCAGTTGAAACTGGTGATCAAACTGCCCTTCTAGCAACTGTATTTGTCAGTGCAATATCTCTTTTAGGAATATACGCTAGTATTAAAATGAGAAAAAGAAAAAATTAATTTTAATAGAAACTGGGATTAAATAACCCAGTTTTTATTATATGTAAAAGCAATCTTTGTTTCTACGAGGCTACGTGCTATAATAATGATACATGGGCGATGTGGTATATGAATAAAAAACATGGTATTAAAAAGAAGTTATTAAAGGAATAATTTTTTTAAAATACCATTGTTTCTTTTATTCAAGAAAGATATAATATTACAAGAATAAGAAAGTAGGGGAATTTAAGCATGTATAAGATTATACGAAAAGAAGTATTAAATGATGTTGTAGAACTTATGGAAATTCATGCTCCTTATGTCGCAAAAAAATGCGAACCTGGTCAATTCATTATTCTTCGTGTTGGGGAAGATGGTGAAAGAATTCCATTAACGATTGCAGATTTTGATCGTGAAAAAGAAACAATTACTATCATTTATCAAATTGTAGGCTATTCAACAAAAGAATTATCAAAATTAAATGAAGGTGATGAACTAACTGATTTTGTTGGTCCGTTAGGTGTTCCAACTACATTCCACGAAGTTAAAAGAGTTATTGGGGTAGCTGGAGGTGTTGGAAGCGCTCCACTATATCCACAACTTCGTGAACTAGCTGCTCGTGGAGTAGAAGTAGATGTTATCATTGGTGGTCGTGAAGCTCAATATGTATTAATGGCAGATGAGTTTAAAAAATTCTGTAAAAATGTTTATATTGCAACAGATGATGGATCACTTGGAACTAAAGGTTTTGTAACTACTGTTTTAACTGATTTATTAGAAAAAGGTGAAACATATGATGAAGTTATCGCTATTGGTCCTGTACCAATGATGAAAGCTGTTGTTGGTGTTACTAAGCCAAGAAATATTAAAACTTCAGTTTCATTAAATCCAATTATGATTGATGGAACAGGAATGTGCGGTTGCTGTCGTGTAACAGTTGACGGTAAAGTTAAATTTGCTTGTGTGGATGGTCCTGATTTTGATGGACTACAAGTTGATTTTGATGAATTAATGATGCGTCAAAGAATGTTTAAAGAAGAAGAACATGTAGTAAGTGAAAATGCTAATAGAATGTGTAATTTAATGGGAGGTGTCAAATAATGGCTAAACCAAATATGTCACCTACAAAGGTTCAAATGCCTGAACAAGAACCTGATGTAAGAAATAAAAACTTTAAAGAAGTTGCTTTAGGATATACTAAAGAAATGGCAATGGAAGAAGCAACTAGATGTTTAAACTGTAAACATCAGCCATGTAAAACAGGATGTCCAGTAGGAGTTCCAATTCCTGAATTTATAAAAGAAGTTGCTGCTGGAAATTTTGAAGAAGCATATAAAATCATTACAAGTGAAAATGCTTTACCAGCTATTTGTGGACGTGTTTGCCCTCAAGAAAATCAATGTGAAGGAAAATGTGTTCGTGGTATTAAAGGTGAAGCAGTTGGTATTGGTCGATTAGAACGTTTTGTTGCTGATTACCATATGGCTCACGGTAAACCTGCTACTTTAGATATTAAACCAAATGGTAAAAAAGTAGCGATTGTAGGTTCTGGACCTGCAGGAATTACTTGTGCTGGTGAATTAGCTAAAAAAGGATATGATGTAACTGTTTTTGAAGCACTTCATAAAACAGGTGGAGTTCTTTCTTATGGAATTCCTGAATTCCGTTTACCAAAAGATTTAGTTCAAAAAGAAGTTGACAGTGTTGCTGCTTTAGGTGTTGACTTTGAAACAAATGTTGTTGTAGGACGTTCAATTACAATTGATGAATTACAAGAACAAGGATATCAAGGTATCTTCATTGGTAGTGGTGCTGGATTACCTCGATTCCAAAATATTCCTGGTGAAAACTTAAACGGTGTTTATGCAGCAAATGAATTTTTAACACGTGTTAACTTAATGAAGGGATATGAATTCCCTAATCATCCTACACCTGTTAAAATTACTGATACAGTTTGTGTAATTGGTGCTGGTAACGTAGCAATGGATGCGGCAAGAACAGCTAAACGTTTAGGGGCTAAAAATGTTTATATTGTTTATCGTCGTGGTGTTGATGAAATTCCAGCTCGTGCTGAAGAAGTACATCATGCTAAAGAAGAAGGAATTATCTTTAAATTATTAACTAACCCGGTTAAAATCGAAGGTGAAGATGGATGGGTTAAATCAATGGAATGTGTAGAAATGGAACTTGGTGAACCTGATGAATCAGGACGTAGAAGACCAGTTGTTATTGAAGGTTCAAACTTTGTTATTGAAACTGGAACTGTAATTGTAGCAATTGGACAAAGTCCAAATCCATTGATTAGACAAACTACTCCTGGTCTAGATACTCAAAGATGGGGTGGAATTATTGTTGATGAAGACACTATGAAAACAAGTAAAGAAGGTGTCTTTGCCGGTGGCGATGTTGTAACTGGTGCGGCAACAGTAATTTTAGCTATGGGTGCTGGTAAAACAGCTGCTAAAGCAATGGACGAATATTTATCAAAATTATAAGATAGTTAGATTGATCAACTCTATTAATTTAGAGTTGATTTTTATTTTTAGCAACACTTTATGTTAAAATGAAGGTGAGGTGATTGAATGGAGGTATTAATAATATATTGTCATCCTAGCGATAATAGTTTTACAGCACGGATTAAAGATGAATTTATTAAGGGACTAGTGGCAGCAGGACATCAATATACTTTAGTGGATTTATATCAAGAAAATTTTAATGAGACTTTTAGTGAACAAGAATATACAAGAGAAGCTTTTTATAATGATGAGATGTCAATTAGTGAAGATGTGAAAGCTTATCATAAGTTAATTAATGAGGCTGATATTTTAACTTTTATTTATCCAGTGTTTTGGACTGAAGCACCAGCTAAGCTGGTAGGATGGTTTCAAAGAGTTTGGACTTATGGCTTTGCCTATGGTAATCATGCAGCAATGAAACAATTAGATAAAGCATTGTTTTTGGTTACAATGGGCGGTGATCTTAATGAATTAGTGCGTCAGGAGCAATTAGAAGCAATGAAAACAGTTATGCTTGAAGATCGTATCAATGAACGAGCTAAAGAAAAAGAAATGATTGTTTTTGATCGAATGTCTAGAGATTATCCTAATCGAGAAGCTAATTTTGAACGTTTTTTAAAAATGGCTTATCAAATAGGAAATAATTTGTAGTTTGTATTTAAGTGATAAAAAAGTTATAAATTATTGAATTAATTATTATCATGATAAAAAAGCTATTAATTTTTTATCATTTCGTGTATAATTGACATAAAGGAGTGATAATAAAAAATGTATAAATTTTTGGAACCATATGCTGCAATGGTTGAATTTCTAGGAAAAGCATTAGGGGACAATGTCGAAATTGCTTTACATGATTTAACTTCAAAAGATCAAGAAATTGTCGCAATAATCAATAACCATAACTCAGGAAGAGAAATTGGGGCTAAGTTATCGAATTTATCATTACATTACTTAGAAGAAAAACAATATCTTGATCATGATTATGTAATTAATTATAAAACTACCGGACCTGACGGTAAATTAATGCGAGCTGCTACTTATTTTATTAAGGAATCCGATAAAGAGATGCCAGTAGGAATGCTTTGTATTAATGTTAATATTTCTGATTTTGAGTATTTAACAGCAACAATTAAAAAAATCTTAGGGATTAAAGATGAAAAAGATATTGAATTTAAAATGGATAATCCAGTCGAAATTTTATCTTCACCTTTAGATGAAATGATTGATATGTATATTAAAGAATGTCTAGAAAAAATGGGCTTCCCAAGTTATTTCTTGGCAGAACGATTAAATGTTGATGAAAAGATCAAAGTAGTTAAATATCTACAAGAAAAAGGTACCTTTAAAGTTAAAGGAGCAATTGTTTTAGTTGCTGAAAAACTAGCGGTTTCTGAACCAACAGTATATCGTTATTTAAAGAAAATGGAAAAATAGGAGGTTAAAATGAAAGAAGTCGTATATGTTAGTGGACATAGAAATCCAGATACTGACAGTATTTGTTCAGCGATTGCTTATTCATATTTATTAAAAGCTATTAATCGCTATAATGCAATGCCGGTTAGATTAGGAAAAGTTAATCGGGAAACTGAATATGTTTTAAAAAGATTTGATGTTGAGATACCGGTTTTATTGAAAACAGTAAAACAAAAAGTAGAAGATTTAAACTATGATAAAGTAACTGTTTTTTCTAAAGAATTAACATTAAAAACAGCATGGGATCTAATGAAACAACAAAATGTAAAATCAGCACCAATATTAGATGACCATGGGCAATTATTAGGTTTACTTTCAACATCAAATATTGTTGAAGGATTCATGGAAAAATGGGATAGTAGTTTATTAAAAGATGCGCATACACCAATTGAAAATGTTATCGATACTCTTGAAGCTTCAATTCTTTATTTGAACCATGATTTAAAAATAATCAGTGGTGATCTTCATATCGCTGCAATGCGTGGTGAAGAAGCTAAAAAAAGAATTAAACCAGGGGATATTGTTATTGTTGGTGGTGACCGTGATGATGCTGTTAATTCATTAATTGAAGCACAAGTATCTTTAATTATTTTGACAGGTTCTCTTGAACTTGAAAAAGATATGCTTGATAAATTGAAAGATAAGGGGATTAGTGTTATTTCTACACCATTTAATACATATTTAACTTCACAACAAATTATTCAAGCTATTCCAGTTGAATATATTATGCAAAAGGGTGATTTGAAAATTTTCACTACTGATGATACATTGGATCATGTAAAAGAAGTCATGAGTGAAACTCGTTTTAGAAGTTATCCAGTATTAGATTTAAATAATAGATGTGTAGGAAGTATTTCACGTTTTGCTCTGTTAAAAGGATTAAGAAAAAAAGTTATTTTAGTCGACCATAACGAACGTGGTCAATCAATTCCTGGAATTGAAGAAGCTGATATTTTAGAAATTGTCGATCACCATCGTGTTGCTGATATTCAAACAGTTGGACCATTATTATTTAGAGGGGAACCACTTGGATCAACAGCAACAATTGTTACTAAAATGTTTGAAGAATTTGATGTTGAAATTCCACAAGCAATTGCAGGAATTTTACTTGGAGCAGTTGTTTCTGATACATTGTTGTTTAAATCACCAACATGTACACCAACAGATACAAAAATAGCTCGTAAATTAGCTAAAATTGCTCAAGTTGATATTCAAGAATTTGCAATGGATATGTTTAAAGCTGGAACATCTTTAGCTGGAAAAACAGTGGAAGAAATCTTTAATCAAGATTTCAAAAAATTCTTATTTGAAAATGGAACAGTTGGTGTTGGACAAGTAAACACTATGGATATTGAAGGTTTTGCGGAATATAAAGCAGAAATGCTTGAATATATGACAAAATTCGCTCAAGATAATAATTTAGACTTTGTGGCATTATTATTGACAGATGTAATTAATGCTAATAGTGAAATTTTTGCAGCTGGACCAAAAGCATATTTAGTTGAACAAGCATTTAATATTAAATTAAATGATAGTCAAGCAACTTTAAAAGGTGTTATTTCTCGTAAAAAACAAGTAGTTCCTGCAATTACTGCAGTTATGAGTGATTAAAATGAGATTAGATAAATTTTTAAAAGTATCCAGAATCATTAAGCGTCGGACTTTATCAAAAGAAATTAGTGAAAGTTCTCGAGTTAAAGTTAATGGGAAAGTAGCTAAACCAAGTACTCGTTTAAAAGTAGGCGATGAAATTGAAATTGAGTTTGGACGTAGTCTATTAACGGTTCAAGTAAAAGAATTAAAAGAACATGTATTAAAAGAAGATAGCACGATGCTTTATGAGATAATTAAGGAAGAAAGAATTCAACGAGATATCTAGTTAGCTAGATATCTTTTGTTTATAATAATTATATATGTAAATTGTTTGATAGATATTGCAATTTGGTATACTATATATAAAGAAGTGAAAGGAGATTTTTATGTACGCAAAATTAGCTTGGGAAAAATATACTGATGAACAAATAAAAGATGTTATGGCTTTTAATGAAGGCTATAAAAACTTTATTACTAATGGAAAAACAGAAAGATTATGTGTTAAACAAAGTATTGAGTTAGCCAAAGAAAAAGGTTTTAAAGAGTTAAGTGAATATGAAACTTTAAAACCAGGTGATAAAGTATATGTTAATAATATGAATAAAAATATCGCATTGTTTGTAGTTGGAAAACAACCAATAGAAACAGGAATGCGTATTTTAGGGGCTCATATTGATTCTCCAAGAATGGATTTAAAGCAAAATCCTTTATATGAAAGTGAAGGGTTTGCTTTGTTAGATACTCATTATTATGGTGGGGTAAAAAAATATCAATGGGTAACAATTCCTTTATCTTTAATTGGGGTTGTTGTAAAAAAAGATGGTACTGTAATTGATGTTAATATTGGTGAAGATGAAAATGATCCAGTAGTAGGAATTTCTGATTTATTAATTCATTTATCTGCTGATCAAATGAAAAAAGATGCTTCTAAAGTTATTGAAGGTGAAGATTTAGACGTTACAATTGCTAGTATTCCTTTAAAAGATAGTGAAAAAGAAGCTGTTAAAGCCAATGTTTTAAAAATCTTAAAAGAAAAATATGATTTTGAAGAAGAAGATTTTTTAAGTGCTGAAATTGAAGTTGTTCCTAGTGGAAAAGCACGTGATTATGGAATTGACCGTAGCATGGTAGCTGGATATGGACATGATGATCGTGTCTGTGCTTATACTTCATTGATGGCATTATTACAAGTAAACGTTCCTGAATATACTAGCTGCTGTATCTTAGTTGATAAAGAAGAAATCGGTAGTGTTGGAGCTACTGGAGCCCAATCACTATTCTTTGAAAACACAGTGGCTGAATTACTTGCAAAACAAGGAACTGATAGTTTTGTAAAAACTCGTCAAGCTTTAGCTAATTCAAAAATGTTATCTAGTGACGTTAGTGCTGGTGTTGATCCATTATATTTAAGTGTTAATGATAAGAAAAATGCTGCTTATTTAGGTAAAGGTATTGTTTTTAACAAATATACTGGATCACGTGGTAAGAGTGGTTCTAATGATGCTAATGCTGAATATATGGCAGAAATTAGAAATATTTTAGATAGTAAAAATGTATATTATCAAACTGCTGAATTAGGTAAAGTTGATCAAGGTGGTGGGGGAACCATCGCATATATTTTAGGAAACTATAATATGAATGTTATTGATGCTGGTGTTGCTGTATTAAATATGCATGCGCCAATGGAAATTGTAAGCAAAGTAGATGTTTATGAAGCTTATGTAGCTTATTTAACATTCTTAGAAAATATTTAAGATATTTGGTTTTTCCAAATATCTTTTTTTATGTCATAATATAATTATTATAAAGATGGGAGGTTAGATTATGTCGGAGGCAGATGTTATAAAACAAAGTAATAAGCCCCAAAGTAAAACAAGCATAAAAAAAGATTTACAGGCATTAGGATTGAAATCTGGCGATATAATATTAGTACATTCTTCAATGTCTAAAATTGGCTGGATTGCCGGGCGAGAAATAGCAGTTATTGAAGCATTATTGGAGGTAGTAGGCTTACAAGGGACAATTGTCATGCCTAGTTTTACTGGTGAAAATAGTCAACCTGAGCTTTGGCAAAATCCACCTGTACCAGCTAGCTGGGTAGACCAGATTAAAAATGAAATGTTACCGTTTGATCCTTTGACAACACCAACTAGAGAAATGGGATTAATAGCTGAGGCTTTTTGGCACTATCCTGGAACGTTACGTTCTAACCATCCTCAAGTTTCTATGAGCGGACATGGTAAATTGGCTAAGTCAATTATTGAAAATCATCAATTATCACCAGGTTTTGGACGGTTTTCGCCATTACAGCGGGTATATGATTTAAATGGTAAGGTATTATTACTAGGGGTTGATTATAATCGTTGTACTTGTATGCACTTAGCTGAAGTTTGGTTGAATAAAGAAAACCAGTGGTATTTAGATGGCGCTTGTATTAAAGAAAATGGTCAAGTTATTTGGAAAGAGTTTCTAGAAATTGCTTATGATGAAAGTGATTTTTTAGAAATTGGACGAAAATATGAACAGGAAAATAATGTGGTCAATGGATTAGTTGGGCAGGCATCAGCAAAACTTATTGATGTTAAATCTTTGTGTGATTTTGCTTTTGAATGGATGTTGAAGAATAGAAAATAAAGATATTATCAAAGATTTTGGTGTTTTTTATCGATGATTATATTTAATTGTAAAAAAATAAATAAGTAGCTTGTATTATGATGTTTAAATCTAGTACAATTAAACAAAGGCGGTGATGAAGGTGGATAAAGTTGAAGTAGTTGATTATAATGAACAATGGCCACGAAAATATGTTTATGAGGCTAATGTAATTAGAAATATTCTTGTCGGTGAATTAATTACTATTACTCATATTGGATCTACCGCGGTTCCTGGTTTGAAAGCAAAGCCAACAATTGATATATTGGCTTTTGTAAAAGATGTAAAAAAATTAGATGATTTAAATGAAAAGTTTGAAGCAGCAGGATATCGTTGTTTGGGAGAAGATGGTATTAAAGGCAGAAGATTCTTTATGAAAAGTGATAACTCAGTACATGTGCACGCTTATGATGATAATAATCGTGATCGAATTGAGGCTTTACTAGCTTTTTATGATTATCTAAAAGATAATCCAGAGGTTGCTAAAGAATAT
Organism: Erysipelatoclostridium sp. An15; assembly: GCF_002160675.1. Classification (NCBI taxonomy): domain Bacteria; kingdom Bacillati; phylum Bacillota; class Erysipelotrichia; order Erysipelotrichales; family Coprobacillaceae; genus Thomasclavelia; species Erysipelatoclostridium sp. An15. Next base: position 44,748 of record NZ_NFLA01000017.1, on the reverse strand, counting down.
GAAGATTTGAAAGTTAAATTAGCTAAAAAGTATCCAAGAAATATTAAGAAGTATACGCAAGGTAAAGCGGCATTTACAAAGGAAATAGAAACTAAAGCGGTGAATCGATATCGTCATAAGGATATTGAACAAATTTAGTGGTTCTTAATTTCTCCATTTTGCATAATTTATTAATGGAGGTAATTATATGGACAACAACAGTAATGGTATACGTTTTGAACATACTCCTTATCATAACGTGTATTTAAAAGATCGTAAAAATATTGAATTAACAGGGGTGAAAAGAATTGAAAGTTTTGATTCTTTAGAATTTTTGATAGAAACTTCGTTAGGTTTTTTAAATATCAAAGGAACCGAACTTTCTTTAACACGATTAGATCAGGAAAAAAATGAAGTAAGCATTAAAGGAAATATTGATGCTATTTCATATGTTTCTAGTAAAAAAAGTCCCAAAAGTAAAGAAAGTGTTTTTAATAAATTGCTTAAATAATGGATTTAATAAAGCAGCTTCAAGGGATCAGCTATTCACTGGTATTTGGCTTTCTCTTTACTTTTGTTTATAGTCTTATCAATCGTGTGTTTTATAAATACCACAAAAGTATATTTAGATATTTTATACAGATTATTGTTGGTATTGTTTTTGGGTATTGCTATTATCTTGGTTTGTTAGTGATTAATAATGGTGTGATAAGAGGATATTTTATTATTAGTTTATTAGTAGGATATGTTCTTTATCTTAATTATTATAGCTATTATATGTTTTTTGTAATTGAAGCGATTGTGAAAATGTTAAAATATATTTTATCCCCAATTATATTCATTTTTAGAAAAATAAATGGTATAATAAGACGCATGAAGAAGGTGATTAGATGGCTAATAAAAGAAAAGTTTTCAAATTAATTAAAGGTTTTTCCTTTATGATCATTGGATGTGCTTTGATGATTGTTTTATTTAGCAGCGCTATGAACGTTCTTCAGCGTCAGGATGAAATAGCAGTTTTAGAAAAACAAAAAAAAGCTGTTGAAAAAGAAAAGGCCGAATTACAAAATGAAGTAGAATTATTGAATGATGAAGATTATGTTGCTCGTTATGCTCGTGAAAATTATATATTTTCTCGTGATGGCGAACAAGTATCTATCATTCCTGGAGTAGAATAAGCACTAAGTGCTTATTTTTGTTTTAGTTTTTTAGGGGGTAAAAGATGTTTATTGAAAAAAATATCTATATGCGTTCATTGCGACGGCGGCGAAAAATCACTATTTATGTACCAGATGATTATCAAACTAGTAATAAAAGATATCCAGTTCTATACATAAATGATGGCCAAAATGCCTTTTTTGATGAAGAGTCTTATATGGGTGTTAGCTGGGGCTTTTTTGATTATGTTAAAGAGAATAATTTAGATATTATTATGGTTGCTATTCCATGCAATTTTAAATTAAATAAGCGTGAAGATGAATATGGGCCATGGCCAATAAAAAAAGAAGTATTGTTAATGGAATATGGTGATGATAGTATTAAAGTTGGTGGTGAAGGCGATAAATATATGCGTTTTATCATAAAACAGTTAAAACCATATATTGATAAAAACTTTCCCACAATAGTTGATGATTGTGCGATGGTAGGAAGCTCAATGGGTGGTATAATTACTAGCTATGCGGGTATTAAATATAGCCATATTTTTAAAAAGACAGCTTCACTTTCGACGGCTTATTGGTTTTATGTAGACGAATTTATTGATTTGATTAATAAAAGCGATTTAAGTCCAATAGAATGTTTTTATTTGGATTTAGGTGGTAATGAAGGTAATGGTGATGAAAACATCAGCCGTATATACTATGAAAGCAATGAAAGAATATTTAATGAGTTAATTAAAAAAAGCGACAAGATTGAAGCACGCTTTTTTGAAGATGCTGTTCACAATGAATTTGAATGGCGAAAACGAGTGCCGATTTTTATGGAACTTTTTTATCGTCGGTAGAGGTCGATTAAGACCTCATTTTTTTATTTTTGTTTTCTATTTTGCAAAAAAGGAAAAAGCAGGTAGTAATTTATGTTATTATTTATTAAAATAAATAACAGAGGGGTTTGAATATGTATGAATTAATGTTATCTGATTTGGATGAAACTTTATTAGTTAATCATCATGTTCCTGAATTTAATGTTGAAGCGATAAAAAAGGCGCGTAAACATGGGTTGAAATTTGTTCCAGCAACAGGACGTGCTTTTAATATGATACCAGAAATTTTAAAAGAAATTGGTACATATGATCAAGAAGACGAATATTCGATTTGTTTTAACGGGGCATTAATTGTAGAAAATAAAAATAGTAAAATCTTGAACTTTAAGGGGTTATCATTTGATGTTGCTAAGATGTTATTTGATAAAGCCCGTGATTATGATGTTTGTGTATTGGTATTTACGGTTGATATGTGTTATATCTATAATGCTGATCCTGATGAAGTGCAAAGAAAAAAGGACCAAAAAGCACCGTTTGTTGTAGTTGAAGATTATAATATCAATAATTTAAAAAATGATCGAATAGCTAAAATTTTATATCAAAAAAAAGATATGAACTATTTAAAGAAAATAGCAGCTGATCTTAAAGATGATATTGAAAATAAAGCTTGTGCTAGTTATTCATCAAATCGTTATTTGGAATTTAATGCACCTGGAGTAAATAAAGGATATGGGCTTAAATGGTTAGCTAGTTATTTAAATATTGATTTAGATAAAACAATTGCCATTGGTGATAACTATAATGATGTTGAGATGATAAAACAGGCCAAACTTGGTATTTGTGTAGCTTGTGGTGATGATGAAATAAAGAGTATTGCCAATTATGTAACTAAACTTGATTACAATCAAGGAGCAGTAAAAGAAGTAATTGAAAAATTTATTTTGGAGGAAGAATAATGGGTTATAAATTAATAGCATGTGATTTGGATGAAACTTTATTAAATGACCAGCATCATGTTGGTAAGCGTAATGTTGAAGCGATTCAAAGAGCGCGTAAAGAATATGGGGTTAAATTTGTTCCAGCAACAGGAAGAGGCTTTATGCAAATTCAGCCTGAGTTAAAAGAATTACAATTATATGATTTACCAGAGGAGTATGTTATTTCGTTTAATGGAGGAGCTTTAACTGAAAATAAGGGTAATCGTCTTATTGAATTTAAAGGCTTAGAATTTGAAAAGATGAAACAGATTTTTGAAGCAGGGTTGAATTTTGATGTTTGTATCCATGTTTATACCCCTGAGCATTTATATGTGTTTAATTTAAGTGAATCAGAACGACAAAGATTATTGGAACAAAGATTGGAAGTAATCTATCCTGAGGAAAATAGTGTTGATTTCTTAAAAGATACACCAATTTCTAAAATATTGTATCAAAATACTGATGTGCCATATTTAATGAGTTTGGAAGATGGTTTAAAACCAATTACTGATGGATGTTGTGCGGTTAGTTATTCATCTAATCGTTATATGGAATTCAATGCTTTAGGTGTTGATAAAGGACAAGGTTTAATGGATCTTGCCGACAAATTATCAATTGCAATTGAAGATACAATTGCTGTTGGAGATAATTATAATGATATGGCAATGTTAAAAGTAGCGGGATTAGCAGTAGCAGCTAATAATGCTGTTGATGAAGTAAAAGCAGCTTGTGATTATACAACAAAAGCTAATAATAATGAAGGCGTTGTAGCCGAATTAATAGAGAAGTTTATTTTCAATGAGATTTAAAGATATTGCACAAGCTGAATTTCAAAAAGATTATTATAAAAAACTTCATGATTTCGTTGAAAACGAATATAAACATAAAACAATATTTCCACCTAAGCAAAATATTTTTAGAGCTTTAAATTTATGTGACTATGATGATGTAAAAGTAGTTATTTTAGGTCAAGATCCTTATCATGAATTACATCAGGCAAATGGCTTGGCGTTTAGTGTATCGCCTGGAGTTAGAGTTCCGCCTAGTCTAGTAAATATTTATAAAGAATTACATAATGATTTAAATACTACTATTCCTAATCATGGTGATTTAACGAAATGGGCTAAGCAAGGAGTGTTGTTATTAAATAATGTTTTAACTGTTGAACAAGGTCGAGCTAATAGTCATGCAGGTATTGGCTGGGAAACTTTTACCTTAAATATTGTTAAAGCATTAAACGAACGAGAAAAACCGCTTGTTTTCATTTTATGGGGTAATAATGCTCGTGCTAAAAAGCAATATATTGATACTTCTAGACATCTTGTTTTAGAAAGTGCTCATCCATCGCCATTATCTGCTAGTCGTGGCTTTTTTGGATCGCGTCCGTTTAGTAAAGCAAATCAGTTTTTAGTTAAAAATGGCATTGAGCCAATCGATTGGCAAATTGAAAACATTTAAAGAAATTGATGAAGCGTTAGTTTATATTGAATCTAAACGGGCTAAAAGAACGCTAGATCAATTTAAAGCAACTATAAAGAAATATGGATTTAATGTTAATCAAAAAAACATGATTCATATTGCCGGAACTAATGGTAAGGGTTCTACAACAAATTATCTAAAAGAGATTTTAATGGCTCACGGTTATAATGTTGGGACATTTACTTCTCCTTATTTAATTTGTCATAATGATCGTATTTGTATTAATGGTAAAATGATCGACGATGATCGTCTTTTAAAGATAATCAATGAATTAGTACCGATAATTGAAAATGATCAATTATCAATGTTTGAAATCGATACATTAATCATGCTTAAGTATTTTAATGAATCTGATTTGGATTTTCGAATTATCGAAACTGGTATTGGTGGTTTGAATGATAAAACTAATGTAATAACAAGTCGTTGTAGTGCTATTACTAATATTGGTTATGATCATCAGTTTATGCTAGGAGATACTTTAGAAAAAATCGCTGTTCATAAAGCCGGAATTATTAAAGATAATCAAAAATGTTATACAACTGAAAAGGATCCGGGATTATTAAATATTTTTGAAGATGTATGTAATTTAAAAAGAAGTGAATTAATAAAGGTAGCTGTTCAATGTGACTATCAATATCCTTATGTATTTACTTGTTTAAATCAGCAGTATGTTTTAAAAAACTGTGGCAGTTATCAAGTTGCTAATGCTTCATTAGCGATAACGATTGCAAATGATTTAATTGAATTGAAGCCAAGTTTGTTACAACAAGCCTTAAACAAGGCTAGCTGGCCAGGACGTTTTGAAAAAATTGATAAGGTTTATTTAGATGGGGCTCATAATGTAGATGGTATTAAATCGTTGATAAAAACTTTGATCGATCAAAATATTGATGATGTATTGATTATCTTTAGTGCTTTGCAAGATAAAGATACAAAAATTATGAAAGACTTACTTTGTCGCTATTCAATTATAGAAGCTAGTTTTGATGATGAACGTTTAAAATCTGATGCGCCGGATTTTAAAAAAGTATTAAAAGATAATTGGAATAATCACAAAAATATTGTTGTCACTGGATCGCTGCATTTTATTAGTGCGGTTAGAAAATATTTGATAGCTAAAAAATAGTATAGTTATATATTGCCAGCATTTAATCAATAAGGGGAAATCCCTTATTGATATGGATGCTGGTAATTTATTGGTTCATCAAACTCTGCCCAATTAAAATATACTAATTGTAATAAATACTCATGATTGGTTTTACTATCGCGAATGATGAAGTGATCACGTCCTGCTTGTTGAATAATTCCACGATAAACTTTATCGCGCCATTCGTTGCTATTTGAGTAAGTAAAATAAAAAGTACCTAGTTTACCGATATTTAATCTTAAAATGTTTTCGATATAAGTTTGATCAATTACTGGAGCAGGAACCATTGTAGTACCAGTACCAGGAGTATTACTTGTATTAGGAGGAGTAGTTATAGGTGGAGGATTAGTTGAAGAATCGCTGGGATTTTCAGCAGATGAATTGTCATTTTCTTGACGTACTAAAAAAGGATTTAAATCATTAAAATAATTCATATGCAGTCTCCTTGTTAAAAATTTTTATAAGTCACATCTTAAATCATGCCCTGGATTATAAAAACAATGTTGTTTATACCGACCAGAAAGATTGCCATAAAATTCTGGCGGGCAAGCAACATTGGCACCAGGATTTTTGAACCAGAGTGCATTTGTAGCTGGTTCATTACGATAACCGTTAATACAGCGAAGGGCTAGACTCCTAACTAGACTATTAACAGGTTCGTTAAATAATGGAGTATCTACTCCAGAAAAAGCATTTTTTTGATAAATAACTTCAGTAATGGAACGTGTATTTCTAAATACATCACAGTTGGCAACGACACGATTAATTACTACATTACCAACTAATAACATTCCTTGTTCGCCTTCTCCAAGTGCTTCCGATTGAATCAATCGTGCCAGTAATTCGACTTCTTCGTTAGAATATTTAACTCGTGCCAAATTATCACCCCGTTATAATATATGTATTAAAAAAAATAAAATACCTTTATTATTGTTTAAATCGTTTTGTTTATGGTTTTGTGGAATAATTTGGTGTTTTTTAAATAAAACATAATAAAAAATTTACAAGAATGCATTTATTTATAGTTTAATAAAAAAATAAAAGAGAGTATAATTAATGACAAGATATAATACTTATATTTTATATAATAAATCTCGTATTTAGTTTTATTTTATGCTAAAATAGTATTATAGGTAAAGCGCTTACATTAGACAAGGAGGTATTTTAAAAAATGGGAAGAGAGATTGTCGCAATGATTTTAGCTGGAGGACGTGGAACTCGTCTAGAAGCACTAACAGCTAAAGTAGCTAAGCCAGCAGTGCATTTTGGGGGTAAATATCGTATTATCGATTTTCCTTTAAGTAACTGTGCAAATTCTGGAATTGATGTTGTAGGTGTGTTAACTCAATACGAATCTGTATTATTGGGTACTTATGTTGGTGCCGGAACTAAATGGGGCCTTGATGGTAAACAATCATTGGCAGCAATTTTACCAGCACGTGAACGTGGTGAAGTTGGAGCTACTTGGTATGCTGGAACAGCGGATGCAATTTATCAAAATATTAGTTTCTTAGATCAATATGATCCTGAATATGTTTTAATCTTATCAGGTGACCATATTTATAAAATGGATTATGATAAGATGCTTACTGCTCATAAACAACGTAAAGCAGATGCTACTATCGCAGTATTAAATGTATCTTTAAAAGAAGCTAGTCGTTTTGGAATTATGAATACTAATGAAGATGGTACGATTTATGAATTCGAAGAAAAACCTGCTAAACCTAAATCTACATTAGCTTCAATGGGTATTTATATTTTCACATATAAAGAATTAAGAAAATATTTAATTGATGATGCAAAAGATGAAAATAGTAAACATGACTTTGGTATGAATATCATTCCAAGTATGTTGAATGATAACAAAAAATTATATGCATATGAATTTAGCGGATACTGGAAAGACGTTGGAACAGTTGAAAGCTTATGGCAAGCTAATATGGACTTATTAAACGATAAAGAATTAGATCTTTACAATATTAAAAGAGATTGGAAAATCTATACTGAAGATACTTTGGAAAAACCTCAAATTATTGGTGACAAAGCAAGTATCAAAAATTCAATGGTTACTCAAGGATGCTTGGTTAACGGTACTGTTGAAGGATCTGTATTATTCAACAATGTAAATATTGGTGAAGGTGCAAAAGTCGTTGATTCTGTATTAATGCCAGGCGTATTAGTAGAAGAAGGTGCTGAAGTCTATAAAGCTATTGTAGATGAAGGTGTTGTAATTCGCGCTAATACAAAAGTTAATGAAGAAGCCAAAGATGTAGCTTTGATTAGTGATAATAGTAAGTAGGGGAGGAAATAGAGATGGTTAAAGCAATTGGTGTAGTAAATTTACATTCAGATGTAGATTTTGTAGGTCTTACAGAAAGAAGACCAGCAGCGTCTGTTAGTTTTTTAGGACGTTATGCGTTGATTGACTTTGTTTTATCAAACATGTCTAATTCAACTATTGATGCAGTTGGAGTATTAATTCAAAAGAAACCAAGATCATTATTAAAACATTTAGGTAATGGTAATTCTTGGAATTTCAACTCTAAAGCCGGTGGTGTATCTTTGTTATATAACGAAAAATACGCTAATAACCCTAATTATAATCATGATATTAATAACTTAATTGAAAATATTGCATTTTTAGAAAGCAATAAAGCTGATTATGTAGTTGTTGCTCCTGCTCATATTATTACTACAATGAATTACAATGATGCTATTGAAAGTCATGAAAAATCTGGCGCTGAGATTACTATGGTTTATAAAAAAGTTCATGATGCTAATGAAGCATACATTGGATGTGATTGTTTAACTGTAAAAAATAAAACAGTAACAGCAATTGAAAAAAATAGAGGTAGCCGTAAAGATTGTAGTATTTCAATGGAAACATATGTTTTCAATACAAAAACTTTATTAAAAGTAATGAAACAAGCTCAAAAAATTAGTTCATTCTTTAGTTTAAGAGATGTATTAGCATATTTATGTGATGAAAAACAAATTAATGCTTATGAATATAAAGGATATGCACGTTGCATGGATTCATTAGAACATTATTATCAATATTCATTAGAATTCTTGGATCTTGATGTTTCATCTGCAGTATTTAAAAGCAACTGGCCAATTTATACAAATACTAATGATACACCTCCTGCAAAATACTTATCTGAATCAGAAGTTGTTAGTTCATTTGTAGCTAATGGTGCAATGATCAATGGTACTGTTGAAAATAGTATTATTGGACGTGATGTTACAATTGGAACAGGTGCAGTAGTTAAAAATAGTATTTTATTCTCAGGATCTGTTGTTAGCCCAGGGGCTCACTTAGAAAATGTAATTATGGATAAACATTCTAAGGTTAAACGTCAATTAGACTTAAAAGGGGATTCTAAAACACCATTATATATTAAAGAAGGAGATGTAGTTTAATGCGAGTTTTATTTGCTACATCAGAAGCTACTCCATTTATTAAATCTGGAGGATTAGCTGATGTATTAGGTTCTTTACCAAAAGAAATGGTAAAAAAAGGTGTTGAAAGTATTGTTGTTTTACCAAAATACCAAGATATGAAATTAGCAGACAAAATTGAATATGTAACTAATTTCGATATTTGGGTTGGATGGCGTAAAGTATATTGTGGTGTATTTACCTATGTATTAGATGGTGTTCGTTTCTACTTTATTGATAATGAACAATACTTTAAAAGACCTGGATTATATGGATATGATGATGACAATGAAAGATTTGCATATTTTGATTTTGCAGTCTTAGAATTGATTTCTCATTTAGATTTAAAACCAGATATCTTACATTTACATGATTGGCAAACTGCGATGATTGCTATGTTGTATAAGGAAAGATATTGTTATTATGAACATTATGAAAATATTAAAATTGTCTTTACGATTCATAATATTGCTTTCCAAGGAAAAGCAGACCCTAATTTATTAAGTGAATTATTTGGGTTAGATAATTATCTATATTATAATGGAAATTGTCGTAATGATGGATGCTTTAATATGATGAAAGCAGCTATTTTCTATAGTGATATCGTAACAACAGTTTCTCCAACTTATGCAAAAGAAATTTTAACACCTGAATATGGTGAAGGATTACAAAATATCCTTGAAATGCGTAAATATGATTTATATGGTATTTTAAATGGGGTAGATTATGATGTAATCAATCCTGCTACTGATCCAGAAATTGTTAAAAATTACGATATCAATACAGTATTTGAAGACAAAGTGGCTAATAAATTAGCACTTCAAAAAGAAGTTGGATTACCAGAAAATAAAGATGTACCATTAATTGGGGTAGTAACTCGTTTAACTAAACAAAAAGGGTTGGATTTGATTTTAAATCAATTCAGTGAAATGTGCAGCCGTGATGTTCAAATTGTAATTTTAGGTGCTGGGGATCACGTATATGAAGATGCTTTAAAAGGTATCGCTGATCATCATCCTGATAAAGTATCATTACAGTTAAAATATGACTTTGGATTATCTTGTCGTATTTATGCTGGATGTGATATGTTCTTAATGCCTTCATTATTTGAACCTTGTGGATTATCACAAATGATGTCACTTCGATATGGAACAATTCCAATCGTTAGAGAAACTGGTGGTTTAAAAGACAGTGTTCAACCATATGATGAATATGCACACACTGGAACTGGATTTAGCTTTGCAAACTTCAATGCTCATGAAATGATGAGAACAATTGATTATGCTTTAAAAGTATATAATGAAGATTCCGAAGCATGGAAAGGTATCATGACAAGAGCGATGAGTGCAAAACTTGACTGGGATGCTAGTGCTGATCAATATTTAAAAGTTTTTAATTCATTGTTAGGATAAACTCGAAACCTCATAAGGGCAGTTAGTAGCTGCCCTTTTTTAACGTATTAACGATTGAATGTTAACATTTTTTTGTTTACAATATAAACGATTAAAAAATTTTTTTCTGGTAATTTTATAAGGGAGACTATATATGATAAAAGCAATTTTTTTTGATATCGATGAAACTTTAATTTCTAAAAATCATCCGCAAATAAGTGATGGTGTAGTTAATGCTTTAAAATGCTTAAGAGAAAAAGGGATAAAATTATTTATTGCTAGTGGACGCCATGCTTTAGAGATTGAGGAGTTAGGGATTAATGATAAATTTATTTTCAATGGTTATTTAACTTTAAATGGCGGTTATTGTTATAATCAAAAAGAAGTTATTTATAAAAATCCAATCAATAAAGAAGATATAGCAAGAATAGTATCTTATATTAGTGAGCATAATTTAGCGTGCAGTTTTGTAGAAAGTAATGATTTATATGTTAATTTAGTTAATGATTATGTCGTTGAAGCACAGAAATCTATTAATACGTCAATACCACCAGTTAAAGATGCTAAAAGAGCTTTAGAAAATGATGTTTATCAAGTTAACCCATTTGTAGGTGAAGAGGATGTTATTAAATTAACTGCTGAGTTAGAAAATTGTAAATATACTAAATGGCATGATGGTGCATATGATTTAATTGCCAAAAATGGTGGAAAACAAGAAGGAATTAAAGCGGTTCTTAAGTATTATGGTATCAAATTAGAAGAAACTATGGCTTTTGGCGATGGTCATAATGATGTTGATATGTTAAAGCTAGTTGGCATTGGGGTGTGTATGGCTAATGGGCATCCAGAAACCATTGCTTGTAGTGACTATGTTACTGACACTGTCGAAAATGATGGAATTGTAAGTGCCTTAAAGCATTTTAAATTGATCGACTAAAATTTGGTTGTAATAACTTAGTTAGTTGTGTAAAATGATGATAGCAAGGAGGGATGATGATGAAAAAATCAATCCTGTTTCTTATCATGGTTTCTTTAATGTGTTTAACTTCAGCTTGTGGTGCCCGTGATAAAGAAGTTAATTTAACTAAAACGGGGGAATTATATACTACTGAAGATGGTGTGAGTTTTTATTATCCTAAAGATTATGAGATTAGTGTTGTTTCTGATTTAGATGATTTAAATGGAGTAAATACAGTAGAATTTACAAAAGATAATAATATGTTGTATTTTACTGTGGTAAATGATAATACTGATAATTTAGTTGAAGATAAAGATGAGTTATATACGGGAATGCTTGAACAAAGTAAAGCATCGGATGTTGAGGTATTAAAGCCGGTTTTAGATAGTGGCTTAGATGTATATGAGTATATATATGAATATAGTGAAACTGGTGTAAAGAGCAAAGAGATAGTATATTTTTTAGAGGATAAAACTTATATTTATGGTTATCGTACTGTAAAAGATGAATTTGCGGATAATGAAGAGGAAATGACTGTATATTTGGAAAGCTTTTCAATGGCAGTCGGCAAATAAGTTGTATTTTTAGATTGATTTTGGTAAGATATTAAATAGTTAGTGAGCAGTAATTTATTTGGATATTAATTTAAACTGCTTGATGGTAGAAAATTAAATGGGGATTGATATATGCTTATCGAAATCTATTAAAACATTTAACATTAAAGCATCTGCTATCGAGAATGTAGCATTATGCTTTTTTATTTATGGAGGTAATGATGAAGTTATTTAATACACTAACAAATAAAAAAGAAGATTTTAAACCGCTTCGTGAAGGTGAAGTGAGCATTTATGTATGTGGACCAACAGTGTATAATTACGTACACATTGGCAATACACGACCTATGATTGTGTTTGATGTTTTAAGAAGAACGTTTGAATACTTAGGTTATAAAGTAACTTTTGTATCAAATTTTACTGATGTTGATGATAAAATTATCAAAGCAGCTAAAGAAGAAGGGATTACCGAAAAGGAATTGACTGACAAATATATCAAAGCATATGAAGATGTTCGCCGTGATTTGAATTTATTATTCCCAACTTACGCTCCAAGAGTTACTAATACTATGGATGCTATTATTAATTTTATTGATGGGTTAGTAAAAGCTGGGTATGCTTATGAAGTCGATGGTGATGTTTATTTTAGAGTATCTAAAATTAAAGAATATGGTCAATTATCAGGAATTAAAATTGAAGATTTAGTGGCTGGTGCTAGTGATCGTGTTGATGAAAATGATAAAAAAGAAGAATCAACTGATTTTGCATTATGGAAAAAAACAGATGAAGGGATTCAATTTGATAGTCCATGGTCTAAAGGAAGACCAGGGTGGCATACTGAATGTGTTGTAATGATCAATGATATTTTTGAAGATGGTAAGATTGATATTCATGGTGGTGGACAAGATTTAAAATTCCCGCATCATGAAAATGAAATTGCTCAATCAATGGCGTGCCATCATCATCCAATTGCTCATACTTGGATGCACAATCAAATGATCAATATTGATAATCAAAAAATGTCAAAATCATTAGGTAATGTAATTTGGGCTAAAGATATGATTGCTAAATTAGGATGTAATGTTTATAAATGGCTAATGTTATCAAGTCATTATCGCAATCCGTTGAATTTAACTGATGAAGTAGTAGCTACTGTAAAAAAAGAAGTTGCAAAAGTAGATAATGTTATTAAAACTGTTTCATTATATTTACAAGTAAATCATGTTGCTAAAGGTGAAGTTAATAAGCAAATTGTTGATGATATGGTAAGTGCTTTAGAAGATGATTTAAATACATCTTTAGCTTTAACAAAGATTTTAAATCAAGTAAAAGTATTGAATCAATTATTTAGACAAAAAGATAAAGATGATCAGGCAATTAGTGAGGCTTATCAAACTTTATTAGCGATGGTTAATGTAATTGGTTTTGTTTATGAGCCAAGACAGCTTTCTGACGATGAACTAGAATTATATCAAAGCTGGAATGATGCTAAAGCTAAAAAAGATTTCCAAACAGCTGATAAAATTCGTGATGAGTTAATTGATAAGGGGATAATTTAATGCGACCAGATTTAATTAATCCTAGCGTATTAGCTTATTTAGGAGATAGTGTTTTTGAACTTTTAGTAAGAGATTATTTAGTTAGAGAAAGTGGCCTTGCCAAGACTCATGAAATTCAAAAAGAAGCTATTAAATATGTAACAGCAACTTCCCATGCTAAGTTTATGCATGATATGTTATCAGAAGGTTTTTTTAGTGAAGATGAAGTAGGAATTTATAAGCGGGGTCGTAATAATAAAGGTAATAAAAATGAAAGTATTGAGCATTTGCATTCGACTGGTTTTGAAGCAATAATTGGTACATTGTATTTACAAAAAGATTTTAAAAGAATGAATGAAATATTTAATCGATATAAAGAATATATAAATTTGAGATAAATTTGAGACGAAAATAGGTGAAAAATATGAAACAATATATATATGGTAAAAACACGATATTAGAAGCTTTAAAGGGAGAAAAACGTGTATATACTGTGTATGTCCAAAACAATTTTAAAGACAATAAAATTATTGAACTATGTAAAAAAACGAAAGTTCCATATCGCCAGGTTGATAAGTCGGAATTTATCAAGAAAGTTGGCAATGTTACTCACCAGGGAATTATGGCAGAAGTAGAGGGATATCGCTACTATTCTCTTGATGAGATATTAGATGCTATTCCAGAGGGCAAACAACCATTGCTATTAATGTTAGATGGACTAGAAGATCCTCATAACTTAGGGGCTATTTTAAGAACATGTGATGCAATAGGCGTTGATGGTGTAATTATTGGTAAAAATCGTAGTGTTGGATTAAATGGTACGGTAGCTAAAGTATCAACTGGGGCTATTGATCATGTTAAAGTAGCTCAGGTTACGAATTTATCAAGAACATTAGAAGAATTAAAGAAACGTTCTTTTTGGGTAGTAGGCTGTGATTTAAATCAATCTCAGGATTATCGAGCTATTGATTATAACATGCCTTTAGTAATTGTAATTGGTTCTGAAGGTTTTGGAATATCACGACTAGTGAAAAAAAATTGTGATTTTAATGTAGTTTTACCAATGGTGGGGCATGTAACATCGCTAAATGCCTCAGTAGCAACTGCTGTAATTTTATACCAGGTATATAATTCTCGTAACCCTTTATAAGCAGAAGGGAGGTAACCATGGATGGTTACGATGTTGAAGAATTGTATTATTTATATTTGCAGGATTGTCCGGAAGCAAAACGATATTTAATGAAATTTTGTTATAAACAAATAGAAATCATTTTACCTAAGTATTATATAAGTACAATTTATAAAGATGAGTATGAAGATTATATTCAGCTTATTATGGTAAGAGTGTTTAAATCATTAAATAATTATCGTCCAGATAAAGGGATGAAAATGAGAAGTTTTATTTCCATGCTGATTGAAAATGCGATAAAATCAATCGTATTGAAAAATAGTGGCAAAGTAATTAGAGAAAAAAGAGTAGTATATTCATTAGATGATTATTATGATGCAACTCAAAAAATTCGTTATGTTACTAATTTGATTGATGAACGAACACCAAATCCCAATCGATATTGTATTGAACAAGAGCAACAGCAGGAAATTGATAAATATTTATTACAAGTTTGTTCAGAACTTGAACAAAAGATAGTAAAGTATCACCAGGCAGGTTATAAAAATCAAGATATTGCCAGAATACTAAATATTGATATTCGCAGTGTTTATAATGCGAACTATCGAATCCAAAAAAAGATAGCAAAATTCAAATGTATTTGACTATCATTAGTATTTATGATAAATTATTATAGCATAGAAATGAGCTGATAGTATGAAAGAAAAAGTAATTTTAGTTTGTACAGAGTGTTTATCACGTAATTATACAATTACAAAAAATAAACGAGTTAATGTAGAAAGATTAGAATTAAGAAAATTTTGCAAAAAATGTGGAAAACACACATTGCATAAAGAAACTAAATAGGAGGTTTAGCTGTGAAATTTCGTGATTGGTTTACTCTAAAAGGAATTAGAAGTGAAATTAAAAAAATTAGCTGGTTATCGAAAAAAGAATTGGCCCAAAATTCAGCTACTGTATTAGCATTTTGTTTTGTTTTAGGGTTATACTTTTTTGCTGGTGATGCAATCATTGCCTTTATATTAAAAGCATTGGGGATGAATTAAAATGACAGGAATGAATGATGAAGGAAGACGCTGGTATGTTGTTAATACATACTCAGGTCATGAAAATAAAGTAAAAGAAAATCTAGAAAAGCGTGTTGAATCAATGGGATTACAAGATGTGTTATTTCAAATTGTTATTCCTGAACATGTTGAAACTGAAATTAAAGATGGTAAAAAAATTAATAAAACTAAAAACATGTTTCCTGGTTATGTCTTAGTTGAAATGATCATGACAGATGAAGCGTGGTATGTTGTAAGAAATACTTCAGGAGTAACTGGATTTATTGGGTCTTCTGGTGGTGGAGCTAAACCATTCCCACTTCCAAAAAGTGAATTAGAACCAATTTTAAAGAAAATGGGTATTAGTACTTCAGAAGTATCAGTAAATTATGAACCAGGTGATGAAGTTAATGTAATTTCTGGTCCATTTGCTGGTAAGAGTGGAAAAGTTGAATCAATTGATACTGAAAAAGAATCAGCTAAAGTTTTAATAGATTTTTTAGGAAATTTAACACCAATCGAAATCGATTTAGTTCAGTTAGAAAAAGCGGATATTTAATATTCGCTTTTTTTGGGTTAAATGGTGTAATTTTGAAAAAGGATTTAGACAAAATATATGTTTAAGTCCTTTTTTTGTGCCTTTTTTTATTAGAAGTATAAATGACTACAAAATGGCAATTATTAAAGATATAGGAAATATAAAATATTTTTTTCAAAATATGAAAAAATAAATTTAATAAAATTTAAGGTTTTGTAATTTTTATAAAGAGTAAAAAAACGTAGTAAAATAGGGGGTTTAATAAGAAAATTATTGTTTTATATATTAAACAAGTTCTTTAATAATTGAAATTTCTTTGATTATATCGATAAAATTTGCATTTTGTATCAAAATATGTTATTATGCAAAGGACGTTCAAGATAGGAAGTGAATTAATGAAAGAAAAACGTAATAAAGAACAATTAATTGATTTTATTAATGAAAACATTATCAAAAGACGCGCAATGTTTATCCCAATTTTAGGGGTATCAGTATTTATGTTAGTGGGTTATGCTGCAATCGATAAAGAAGCACCAGTAATTGTTTCTAATCGTATTGAAGTTCCATATGGTGAAAAATTGGATTTAGACGTAATTGATATCACTGATAATCAAGATTCACGCCAAGATTTAGTGGTTGAAGGGAATGTTAACAGTGTAGATGTTGATCAATTAGGTACTTATAGTATGACAGTTTCGGCTACTGACAGTTTTTCAAATGTAACTACAAAAACGGTTAGTGTTGAAGTTGTTGATGATGAAGCTCCAGAATTTAAAATTGCCGGAGCAAAAAAAGGTTATGTTGTTCAAGTTCCAATTAATGGAAGTAGCGATATAACAAGTTATG
Organism: Erysipelatoclostridium sp. An15; assembly: GCF_002160675.1. Classification (NCBI taxonomy): domain Bacteria; kingdom Bacillati; phylum Bacillota; class Erysipelotrichia; order Erysipelotrichales; family Coprobacillaceae; genus Thomasclavelia; species Erysipelatoclostridium sp. An15. Next base: position 27,744 of record NZ_NFLA01000017.1, on the reverse strand, counting down.
TCAGCGCTATTGATAACGTTGACGGTGATGTTTCACCTTTTATTGAATCAGATAAAGCCTTGGATGCTAGTAAAGCTGGAATTCAAGATATTACTTTAAAAGTAACTGATTCTGCTGGTAATGTTAGAGAAAAGACTTTTGAATTTGCTGTTTCAGATTTAACAGCACCTGTTGTTACTTTATCTCAAGGAAACGATGTTGTTATTGATTATGGTAGCGAATTTAAATTGGAAAACTATTTAACAGCTACAGATGATTTAGGAGTTGTAACTAATACAGTTTCTGGAACTGTTGATACAACTAAAGAAAATGAAGTGCAAACTATTGAAGTTACTACTCAAGATGAAGCGGAAAATAAAGTGGTTACTACTTTAAACTTTACTGTAAAAGATATCGGTGGGCCACAAATCAACTTATCTACAACTGCAGTAGAAGTTGTCAAAGATTCTGCTTTTGATCCACGTCAATATTTAGTATCAGCAATTGACAATAAAGATGGTGATGTAACAGCGAATGTTGCTGTTAGTGGAATTGATACAAGTTCTACTGGAAATAAAACTGTTACTTATTCAGTAAGTGATAGTTCTGGAAATCAATCTACAGCAACTTTAAGTGTTAAAGTTTATACTCCAGGATCTAAGATTGTAGAAACTGCATATACTAAATTAGGTACACCATATGTATATGGTGCAAGTGGACCTAACGCCTTTGACTGTTCAGGATTTACTTCTTGGGTATATCGTCAACACGGTATCTCAATTGCAAGAACAGCTCAAGGACAATCAAGAGGGGGAACTCCTGTTGATCGTGCTAACTTACAGCCAGGTGATTTAGTATTCTTTGGATCAAGTACAAGCAATATTACCCATGTAGGTATTTATATTGGTGGTGGGCAAATGGTACATGCACCACATACTGGTGATGTTGTTAAGGTTTCTAGTTTAAACCGTAACTATGTTTGTGCAAGAAGATATTTATAAAAATGTAATTAAGAAAGGACAAACGTCCTTTCTTTTTTTATATATCGTCATAAGAATATAGGGGAGGTATAAGATGGATACATTTGATATTATTAGAGCTTTATGTCAACAAACCCCTAAAGCTTATGCGATTATTAGAGGAGCGATAGTAAATGGGTCGATGCTAGCTTATGAATTTGGACAAGGTACCATTATTGTAGTAGAAGCATTTGGTTTGCCAGTAACTGGTTGTGGACTAGGAATACATGCTATGCATATTCATGAAGGTGGTAATTGTTCGGGTAGTGCTGATGAACCATTTGCTGATACTGGTGGACATTACAGTACAAATAGTTGCCCTCACCCTTATCATACAGGTGATTTACCACCGCTATTTTCAAATGATGGTTTAGCTTGGATGGCAGTTTATATTGATAAATTTACCCCTGAAGATATTGTTGGTCATACAATCGTTATTCATGCTGGAGTTGATGATTTTACTAGCCAGCCTTCAGGAAATGCTGGAGCAATTATTGCCTGTGGTGCTATTAGAGAATTATATCAGTAATATTTACATTTCTTAAGTAGAAACTTACTTTGATTATGTTACAATAAAGTAGCGGAGGTAAAAAGATGGGTAAGTTATTGTTTTTTGATATTGATGGAACTTTGATAGAATGTAATCAGGATATTTATGCAATTACTGATAATACTAGAATTGCTTTGGATAAACTTAAAGAAAACGGTCATGATGTTTTTTTAGCGACTGGACGTTGTAAGTGTTTTATTACTGATGGGGTAATGGATTATCCTTTTAGCGGTTATGTAACATGTAATGGTGGTTATGTTGAATATAAAAACCAACCAATTTATAAAGCTATTGTTTCTAGTGAAGCTATTAAAGCAACGATGGAACTTTCAAATCAGCATAATTTTAATTATTATTTTGAAAGTAGTGATTATATTTATGTTCGTGACCGTAATGATTCAAGACATCTTGAATTTGCGAATAATTGGGGGATGAAAGATAAAACGATTATTGATGATTTTGATCCCGAAAAAATTGAAACTTATATTGGAATGATTGTTGTTAATGATAAAAAAGATATTCCGATTCTTGTTGAAAAATTAAGCCCTTATTTTGATGTCCAACGTCATCAAAGCGATTATTCATTTGATTTAACATTAAAAGGAGTTTCTAAAGCAGTCGGAATAGAAAAATTAGTTGAGCGATTAGGACGTGATATGGCAGATACAATTGCCTTTGGTGATGGTCGTAATGATATTGAGATGTTAGAAACTGTAGCTATGGGGGTAGCAATGGGGAATGCGGTCCCAGAAGCTAAGGCTGTTGCTGACTTTGAAACTGATCGAATTGAAAATGATGGAATTGTAAAAGCTTTAAAAGAATTTAGATTGATTTAGCTTTACAGGAGAAATGAAATGATAAAATTAGGACACCGGGGATATAGTGATAAATATCCTGAAAATACAATGATGGCTTTTAAAGCGGCAATAAATGGTAATTTTGATGGTGTAGAAACAGACGTTCAATTAACTAAAGATAATCAACTGGTTCTAATCCATGATGAAACAATTAATCGAACATCTAATGGTAGAGGGTATGTTAAAGATTATACTTATCAAGAATTATGTAAGTTTAATTTTAATTATCGCTTTAAAAATGTTGAGGCTAAAATACCATTATTAGCTGAATTACTGGATTATTGTTATGGTAAAGATGTTATTTTGAATTTGGAAATTAAAACTGATAAGATTCAATATCCTAACATTGAACAAATGACATATGATTTAGTTAAGGAAAAAGGAATGTTAAAACAAGTGATGTTTTCATCTTTTCATCTAGATAGTTTATTGAAACTACGGTCAATTGATCCTGATTTATATTTAGGGTATTTATTTGAAGATGATTATCAAAAAAATAAGGAACTTGTTTTAAGGCATCATTTTCATTGTCATAGTAAATATGTGTTTTTAAACGAACAAGAAATTAAGGATTATTTGAAACATCATTTAGATGTTAATACATGGACTGTCAACGATGAAGAAATTAAAGATTTTCTGCTTGAAGCGGGTGTAAAAACTATTATTACTAATAAAGATATCTAGGGTAAAAAGTATTTACCCTAGTTTTTTTGTGTGGTATAATATTGTAAACGTTTCCATAGGGTGAAGGTGATTTTATTGTGAAAAAATGCACAATATTGCTTGTGTTTTTTGATAAATTAAGGTACACTAACGGTGGAAACAAATTAAATATTTCACAATGAATCGGAGGAAGAAATAATGGCAGAAAAGAAAGCTGTTAACAACAAACCAGCAGAAATGACAAATGAAGAAATCGATGCTTATGTCGATCAACTGGTTTCAAAAGCTCAAGTAGCTTTATCAAAATTTGAAGACTTTACTCAAGAACAAGTAGACTACATCGTAGCTAAATGTTCGGTAGCAGGTCTTGATGCTCACGGTACTTTAGCAGAAGCCGCAGTAAATGAAACTGGACGTGGGGTATTTGAAGATAAAGCCGTTAAAAACTTATTCGCTTGCGAATACGTAACTAACAACTTACGTCATTTAAAAACGGTTGGTATTATTAACGAAGATCCACTTTTAGGAATTACTGAAATTGCTGAACCTGTAGGTGTTGTTTGTGGTATCGTTCCAACAACTAACCCAACATCAACTACAATTTTTAAATCATTAATCTGTTTAAAAACAAGAAATCCAATCATTTTCTCATTCCATCCAAGTGCAACTGCATGTTCAATTATGGCAGCAGTAATTATGCGTGATGCAGCAGTAGCAGCTGGTGCTCCAGAAGATTGTATCCAATGGTTGGAAACTAAATCAATGTATGCAACTACAGCATTAATGAAACATCCTGGTGTTGCTACTATCTTAGCAACTGGTGGTAATGCAATGGTTGCTGCAGCTTACTCTTGTGGTAAACCTGCATTAGGTGTAGGTGCTGGTAACGTTCCTGCATATGTAGAAAAAACTTGTATTTTACCAAGAGCAGTAAATGATATCGTATTATCAAAATCATTCGACAATGGTATGATTTGTGCTTCTGAACAAGCTGCTATTGTTGATAAAGAAATCTATGAAGAATTCAAAAAAGAAATTAGTCGTTTTAAAGTATACTGGGTAAATGCTGAAGAAAAAGCAAAATTAGAAAACTATATGTTCCCAGATAAAAACAAAGGTGTCTTACCTGCAGTTGTAGGTAAACCAGCAACTTGGATCGCTGAACAAGCTGGAATCAAAGTTCCTGCAGACACTCAAATCCTTTTAGCTGAATGTAGCGAAGTAGGACCAAATGAACCATTAACAAGAGAAAAATTATCTCCTGTATTAGCTGTATTAAAAGCTGAAAATACTGATGATGGTATTGCTAAATCAGCAGCAATGGTTGAATTCAACGGTTTAGGACACTCTGCTGCAATTCATACAGAAGATCATGAAATTTCTAAACGTTTTGGACATGCATGTAAAGCTATCCGTATCATTGAAAATGCACCATCTACATTCGGTGGAATCGGTTCAGTTTATAATGCATTCATTCCATCATTAACATTAGGTTGCGGTTCTTATGGACATAACTCTGTATCTAACAACGTAAGTGCTGTTAACTTAATCAATATTAAGAGAATAGGGAGACGTAATAACAATATGCAATGGGTTAAACTTCCTCCAAAAATTTATTTCGAAAAAAATTCGATTAAATATTTAAGAGACATGAAAGAAATGGAAAAAGCCATGATTATTACAGACAGAGGTATGTATAATCTTGGTTATGTAGAAAAAATTGAAGATGTAATCAGAAGAAGAAGAAATAAAGTTGATATCGAATTATTCTTCGATGTTGAACCTGATCCAAGTCTTGACACAGTTGAAGCTGGAGTTGAATTAATGAGAAAATTCGAACCTGATACAATTATTGCTATCGGTGGTGGATCTCCAATGGATGCTGCAAAAGTTATGTGGTTAATGTATGAACATCCAGAAGTATGCTTCGATGATATCAAACAAAAATTCATGGATATCAGAAAACGTGCTTTCAAATTCCCTGAATTAGGTAAAAAAGCTAAATTAATCTGTATCCCAACAACTTCAGGAACTGGTTCAGAAGTTACTCCATTTGCCGTTATTACTGATAAGAGAGCAAATAAAAAATATCCATTAACTGACTACGCTTTAACACCAACTGTAGCTATCGTAGACCCTGAATTCGTTATGAGTTTACCTGCTTCAATCGCTGCAGATACTGGTATTGACGTATTAACTCATGCAATGGAAGCTTATGTTTCTATCTTAGCATCAGACTTTACTGATGGATGGGCTAAACAAGCAGTTAAATTAGTATTTGATTACTTAGAAGAATCTGTAAATAAAGGTACACCTCTTGCAAGAGAAAAAATGCACAATGCTGCAACAATTGCAGGTATGGCATTTGCTAATGCGTTCTTAGGTATGAACCACTCATTAGCTCATAAGATTGGTGGAGAATTCCATGTGCCTCATGGTCGTACTAATGGTATCTTATTACCGCATGTAATTAGATATAATGGTTCTATTCCTACTAAATTAAACATTTGGCCAAAAATTGAAAACTATAAAGCAGACGTTAAATATATGGAATTAGCTCAATTAATTGGTTTAAAACCAAAGACACCTGCTGAAGGGGTTGAAATGTTTGCTAATGCTGTAGAAGAATTAATGGCAAAAGTTCATTTAGCTTCTAACTTCAAATCTCAAGGAATTGATAAGAAAGATTGGGACGAAGCTATTCATAGAATTGCAATGAATGCTTATGAAGATCAATGTACTCCTGCAAACCCTAGAATGCCTATGGTTAAAGATATGGAAGAAATCTTAAGAGTATCTTGGGATTATGAAAACAAATATGCAAAAAAATAATTATTAAAAAATAGTATTTTTTGAGATAGTGTACGCACTATCTCTTTTTTTTGAATTAGTCTTTGTTATTTCTTTTTATATCAATAATATAATAGTATTATATAAGTGAAGAGGTGATAATATGCGACGCAATATCTACAACTCTATTTTTTATTGTATCTTGGGCGTAGTTTTAATAGTTCTTTCACTATTAGCTTTAATTTACCAGGAAAATTTTTTAATGCGTGTTTTTGATCTTTTGGGCTGGATATTGATTGTTAACGGTCTTCATGAGCTTAGTAATTATTATCGTAAGCATTTTAAAGGGTCGTTAATAAGTGTCATTTTAAATATTATTGCTGGTATTTTTATCATTGGATATACTGCTATTCCAATTAGGCTTGTTTTGATTATCTTTGCTTTTTATATAACATGTAATGGAATAATCACTTTAATTTCTTATTTGAATTATAAAAAAGACCGTGTGAGTTATCGTTTTCCAGTTTTATGTGGTGCTTTATTATTAATTATTTATGGATTGGCTCTTTTAATTGGACAATATGCTAATGTTAGAAATATGATGATTTTTATTGGTGCATATGGATTGCTGCTAGGAATCAATTATATTATTGATGGTATATTTATTGCGATTCCTCAACAAAAAAAGGATAGTTTAAAAAGAAGAATTAGAATACCTATTCCTTTGTTGATATCGGCTTTAATTCCAAAGGTAATGATGGATTATATAAATGAGCGTCTACAAATAGAACCAAAAGAACATTTTCTAGATCCTAAAGAAGTATATAATATTGAAATTTTTATTCATGTAAGTGCTGATGGTTTTGGAACTGTAGGACACTGTGATGTTTGCATCGATGAAAAAGTTATTTCCTATGGAAATTACGATCATGATTCAATAAGAATGTTTGAAGCCATAGGTGATGGTGTTTTATTTGTTGCTGATCGTGATCGTTATTTGAATTTTTGTATTCAAAACTATCGACAAACAATCTTTGCATATGGTTTGAGTTTAACAGCTAAACAATTAGTTAGTGTAAAAAATGAGATAAATAAATTAATGGTTGATACTTATCGATGGTTTCCACGTAGTTATTATAATAAAAATGATTGTAAGGATTATGCAAGCAAATTGTTTTTAGTTACAAATGCATTTTTTTATAAATTTAAAAAAGGGAAATTTAAAACTTACTTTGTTTTAGGTTCGAATTGTGTAAAATTAGCAGAGCGTGTTGTTGGAAAAGGGGGTTTAGATATTATTGATTTAAATGGAATAATATCACCAGGAACGTATCAAAATTATCTTGAAAAAGAGTATCAACGTGTTAATGGAGTAGTTGTTTCGAAAAACGTTTATAACAGATTGACTTTTTTTCAAAAATAATACATAATATTTGGTGTATTATACTCATGTCAAAGTATGACAATAATACTGCATAGATGACCCCTCTCCCATATTAATCATCTATGCAAATTAGGAACATGAAAAATGTTCCTTTTTTTATACATTTTTGACATTAGTTCATATTATGTTCATAATTCTTTTGTATATTATCAAATGTCGTCAAGACAAGATAATAATATATATGTATAGGTCACCCCCTTCTTCCCCAAGTAATGACCTATACAGTAAAGGAAACTCTCCCCAAGTTTCCTTTTTATTTTATTAGTGTATAATAAAAAATTCTTGCTTAGATAATAAAAATTTGCTAGAATATAAAAGGGCACCTGCATGTCTTCCTTAGGAAGGCATTTTTATTTTGTAATAGAAGGAGAATAAGTTATGACAAAGTATATATTTGTAACCGGTGGTGTTGTATCTGGTTTAGGAAAAGGACTAACAGCAGCATCATTAGGAAGAATTTTAAAACAACGTGGATTAAAAGTATTTATGCAAAAATTGGATCCTTATATTAATGTAGACCCAGGAACTATGTCACCATACCAACATGGAGAAGTATATGTTACTAGTGATGGTGCTGAAACAGATTTAGATTTAGGACATTATGAAAGATTTATCGATGAACAATTAAATCGTAATTCATCTATTACTACTGGAAGAATTTATAGTGATGTAATTTCTAAAGAACGTCGTGGTGATTATTTAGGAGCAACTGTTCAAGTTGTACCACATATTACTAATGAAATAAAAGCTAAAATTTATGCTGCAGCATCTAGTTCTAATGCTGACATTGTAATTACTGAAATCGGTGGAACAACTGGAGATATTGAAAGTTTGCCGTTTATTGAAGCAATTAGACAAGTGCGTTTAGATTTAGGATATGAAAATACATTGTATATTCATACTACTTTATTACCATATATTGGTGCTAGTCATGAAGTTAAAACTAAACCAACTCAACACAGTGTTAAAGAATTACGAGGACTAGGAATTCAACCGGATTTCATAGTTTGTCGTAGTGAAAAGCATATAGATAAAGAATTAAAAGATAAGATTTCTTTATTCTGTAATGTACCAACTCAAAATGTAATTTCTAATTATGATGTTGATGTATTATATGAGTTACCAATGATGTTATTGGATCAAAAAATGGATGATTTAGTTTTAAAACATTTACAAATTGAAGCACCTAAAGCTAATATGAGTGAATGGCAACAGTTAATTGAGCGAGTAAAAGGACTGAATGATGAAATTACAATTGCATTAGTAGGTAAATATACTCAATTACCAGATGCATATTTATCAGTAAATGAAGCCTTAAGACATGCAGGATATTATGAAAATAGTGTTATTAATATTGAGTTTGTTGATTCTGAAGAAATAACTAGAGATAATGTTGCTGAAAAATTAAAGAATGCTGATGGAATGATCGTGCCAGGTGGATTTGGTAACCGAGGTATAGAAGGAATGATCATTGCGATAGAATATGCTAGGGTAAATAAGCTGCCATTTTTTGGGATTTGCTTAGGAATGCAACTGGCAACTATTGAATTTGCGCGTAATGTCTGTGGTTTAAAAGATGCTAACTCAATTGAGTTTGATGAAATCTGTAAAACACCAATTATTACATTAATGTCTGATCAATCATTAATGGATATGGGAGGTACACAAAGACTAGGTAATTATCGTTGTGAATTAACAAAAGGAACTAAAGCACATAAATTGTATGGTAAAGAAATTATTGAAGAACGGCACCGTCATCGTTATGAGTTTAATAATGAATATCGTCAAGTGCTTATTGATAATGGTTTGATTATTTCGGGAGTGAATCCAGAACGTAATTTAGTTGAAATTATTGAAATTGAAGAGCATCCATATTTCGTTGCTTGTCAATTCCATCCTGAATTTACTAGTCGTCCTAATCGTTCACAACCATTATTTCAAGGGTTGATAACTGCGGCTCATAAAAGAAAATACGAACAATAAATAATATTAAAAAAATGCACTTAATGTGCGTTTTTTATTTTAAATTTAAAGTAGTAAAAAATTTCTAATTTAGTAAATTATTATAGTCAGTTGATTCTTAATGATAGATTTTGGTATAATACATAGCATATTGGAGGCAATATTATGCTTAAGTTAAATACGGATAAAAGTTTGAAAGTAATAAAGAAAATAATTACGTTGTTTACAGCAGCAATGTTATTAACAGCGATTGTCTTTTTGTTTATTGGAAAAAATCCAGATCGTAAAGGACGGTTAATTTTTACTATTGGGCAATTATTGTTAATGATGGTAATAATAATTTTACCTGAACAGTTAAAAGAAAGAATTGGGTTAAAAATACCATTATTATTAGAAACGACATTAACGGTATTTGCTTTTTGTGGCTTTGTTCTTGGTGATGTTTTTGATTTCTACGGCAAGATTCCGGTCTGGGATTCGATTTTACATGCATTTTCAGGCGTTGTTTTATCATATGTTGGGATAGTTTTATTAGAGTTTTTTGTAAAAAAAGATAATGTGAATATTTCAATGGGAAATATTTGGATCTGTATTAGTGTTGTTTTATTTTCACTATCATTAGGCGCTTTATGGGAGATTGGTGAATATTTAGTAGATGATGTTTTTAAAACGAACAATCAACAATATATGAAAACTACACGTGGAACGTTATATAAAACAACCGATGAGCCTTTAGTTGGTCATGAAGCACTAGCGGATACGATGAAAGATTTAATGCTTGATTTGGCAGGTGCTACTGCCGTTGCTACAATATCATTTTGTAAAGAAGATTATAAACGTAAAAAGAACAAAAGAACAATAGAAGATTAAAGCCCCTAGAATATGGGGCTTTTTTGTGTTAGAATATGGCGTGAAGGAGTGAGAATATGTATCGAATTGGACAATCAACAGATATTCATCAATTAGTACCAGGTCGAAAGTTAATAATTGGTGGCGTTGAAATTGAATCAGAATTAGGCTTATTAGGTCATAGTGATGCCGATGTTTTAAGTCATGCCGTAATTGAAAGTATTATCGGTGCTTTAGGCTTAGGCGATATTGGTAAACATTTTAGTGATACTGATGAACGTTATAAAGGAATTAGTTCACTTGTTTTAATGGAAAAAACCTATGAAATGATGGATGAGCGAGGTTATGAAATCAGTAATCTTGATGCCCTTATTTTGATTGAAAAACCAAAGATGGCACCTCACATTCCAACAATGAAAGCAAACATTAGCCGGATTTTAAAATGTGATCCAGATAGAATCAATATTAAAGCTACTCGTGGTGAAAAATTAGGCTTTGTCGGTAAAAGTGAAGGAGCTGTCAGCCAATGTGTAGTAATGTTAAAAAAGAAAGGAATATAAGATGGAAAAAGTAAGAGTAAGATATGCTCCTAGTCCAACTGGACATTTGCATATCGGTGGTGCAAGAACTGCATTATTTAATTATTTATTTGCAAAACACTATGATGGAGATTTTATTTTTAGATTAGAAGACACTGATATTGAAAGAAATATTGAAGGTGGTGAAGCTAGTCAGTTAGATAATTTAGCATGGTTAGGAATTGTTCCTGATGAATCACCTTTAAATCCTAATCCAAAATATGCTCCATATCGTCAAATGGAACGTTTGGATATTTATCGTAAATATGCTAATGAATTATTACAGCGTGGTTTAGCTTATAAATGTTTCTGTACACCAGAAGAATTAGATGCTGAACATGAACGTCAAGTTGCTGCTGGAAAAGCGCCAATGTACAATGGAAAATGTCGTAACTTAACAGCTGAAGAAGTGGCTGAAAAAGAAGCAGCTGGAATTCCTTATACAATCAGACTTAGAGTACCAGAAAATAAAACTTATGAATTTGAAGATATGATTCGTGGCCATGTATCATTTGAATCAAATGATATTGGCGATTGGGTAATTGTTAAAGCAAATGGTATTCCTACATACAATTTTGCAGTAGTTATTGATGATCATACTATGGATATTACTCATGTTTTTAGAGGTGAAGAACATCTAAGTAATACTCCAAAACAATTAATGCTTTATGAAATGTTTGGTTGGCAACCACCAATCTATGGACATATGACATTAATTGTTAATGAACAAAGAAAAAAATTATCAAAACGTGATGAAAGTATCATGCAATTTGTTTCTCAATATAAAGATGAAGGTTATTTACCAGATGCAATGTTTAATTTCATGGCATTATTAGGATGGTCACCAGAAGGAGAACAAGAAATTTTTACTAAAGAAGAATTAATTAAAGAATTTAGTGAAAAACGTCTTTCAAAATCACCTTCAATGTTTGATAAAAATAAATTAACATGGGTTAATAACCGTTATATTAAAGAAAGATCATTAGAAGATGTAGTAGCTTTATGTCGTCCTTATTTAGAAGAAGCATATGATCTATCAACAAAAAGTGAACAATGGATCAATGATTTAATTGCTACTTATCATGATCAATTGTCATATGGTAAAGAAATTGTAGGATTAGTTGATTTATTCTTTAATGATGAATTAGTATTAGATGATGAAGCTAAAGAATTTATGAAAGATGAAAGTATTCCTAATACATTGGCAGTATTTAAAAAACATTTAGAAGCTGTTGAAGATTTTACTAAAGAAAATGTTCAAGCTTGTATCAAAGCAACTCAAAAAGAAGCTAAAGTGCGTGGAAAAATGTTATATATGCCACTAAGAATTGCAACTACTGGAATTATGCATGGTCCTGATTTAGCTAGTTCAATTTGTTTATTAGGAAAAGAAAAAGTATTATCTCGTTTATAAATATATAATAATTGTATTTTATTAAATCCACTAGATTGATCTGGTGGATTTTTTTTAAAACCAAAAATTATTTTTTAATCATAAATGTTTGGAAATACTATAGTTTATAAAGTGAGTATATGTGGATATTTTTTTAGATAAATAATCGTAATATTCGATTTAATATTGGTGAGATGGTATAATAAATATAGAGGGTTTAATCTAAAGTTCATATAGATTAAGTATGATATGTATCGAGCATAATGATTAAAAATTATAAGATATAAAAACTCTTAATTATTGATTATTATCATTGATTTTTGTATTGAAAAAGACTAATATATTCCGTGAACAAATTTATTGGAAAAGGAGATGATGATGACGTGAAAAATAGAATTGTTGCCGCAATTTTAGTTTTTTTTATCATCGTTGATACAATGCTGATTGCCTGTGCTTTTGATGTTTCTCCTTTGACAATAAAACGTGATGTTTTTGTCTATGAATATGGAAGTGAGATTTCTAATTTGCCACAGGATTATGTTAATGCTAACGAAGAAATATTAAAACAGGTAGAATTGGATTTTTCAGATTTGAAAAATGAAATAGGAAGATATCAAGTAGCTGCAACATATTTGGGTGTTGAATATCCTTTTGAAATCGAAATTGTTGATACAACTAAACCGGTATTTACTTTAAAAGCAGTAACATTCAATGTTGCTTTGAATACTGAAGTTTATGCAATTGACTTAATTGAAACAGTCGAAGATAATTCTGAATATACAGCATATTTTAAAGATAAAAATGGCGAAATCGCTACTTATAAAATTTTTAGTGAAAAAGGTTCTTATGTTGAAAAAATCTTTGTCGAGGATAATGCTGGAAATGAATCAGCCCAATTAAGAGTTAAAATAGTTGTTGGTCAAAATGGTAATAATCCAACGTTATCTGGTATTGATGATGTCGAGATTTTAAAAGATACATTGTTTGATCCATTAAACGGTGTAACTGCAACAGATGGAAATGGCAATGATATTACAAGTAAAATAAAAATCCTAAAAAATAATGTTGATACCAAAGAAGAAGGAGAATATGAAGTAATCTATTCGGTTACTAATGATAAAGGAAATACGTTACAAAGAACTAGAAAGGTAACAGTTTTAAAATCAAAAAAGTCAGGTGATTAAAGTTGATAACAAATGCGATAATTATAATATCGATTATAATATTTATCATTATTAATTTTGTTGATAAAAGTGATGATAAAGTTTCATTAGCAATTAAATATGGGGCATTTTACATGCCAAGGATTGAAATAAAAAAGGAATATTGGCGGTTTATAACTGCCAATTTTGTTCATATTGATATTTTGCATATTTTTATGAATGTGTACTGTATATATAATTTAGGTCATTTTTTTGAATATATTTTAGGAACAGGTCAATATTTATATTTAATTTTAGTAACTTGTATAGCTACTAGTTTGGCTTGTTATTATCAAGGAAAGCATTCTGTATCTAGCTACAACACTGTTACTTTGGGAGCTAGTGGTATTTTTTATGGCTATTTAGGAGCGATGATTGCTTTAGGTTTATTTGTTGGTGGATATTTTGAATATATGTTACAACAGTACTTATATATAATTGTTATAAATATAGCTTTTACACTTATGAATCGTCAGGTATCTAAAGCGGGTCATTTAGGTGGTTTAATTGGTGGCTTTTTAGCAATGATGTTATTGATCTGGTGTATGTCATGGCGATTTTAGTTGATGGTGATGCTTGTCCAGATCTTGATTTAATAAAAGATGTGGCAATCAAAAAAGCTCAAAAGATGATTGTGTATGTTGATTATAGTCATAATATTTTGGATGATTATTCTGTTACTGTTTTTTGTGAAACTGGTAAAGATAATGTTGATTTAGCGTTATTTAATGATATTAAAGAAGATGATATTGTTATTACTCAAGATTATGGATTGGCTTCATTAGCATTGACTAGAAAGGCTAAGGTTTTGCATGTTTCCGGAAAAATAATCGATAATGATAATATTGATGAATTGTTATTGTCACGTTATTTATCAAGTAAAGAAAGAAGGTCTAATGTTCATTTGAAAGGGCCTAAAAAAAGAAATAGTGAAGTTCGAAAGTATTTTTTAGAACAATTAGAAAGAGTCTTGGATGTATAAATGATTTTATACATCTTTTTTGTATAATAACAACTTTTAAGTTAACAATAATAATATTAATTATCACATTGATTGATATAAAAGAATATATCTTATATAATTGCAATATTATGGTAATAAGGAGAAAAGTATCGGTATGGATTTCAATGTTTATTATAAAGAGGTATTAGATCATATTCATTCAGGGGTGCTTTATTGTAAAAATGATCCCTATTCAACAATAATCTATGCTAATGATTACTTTTATAAAATGATTGGTTATACTGCTAAAGAGATTAAAGATAATTTTGATAATCGTTTTGCTGATTTAGTAGTTGATGATGTATCGGCAATATTAATTGCTATTGATGAAAAGATTTCTAAAAAAGAAGATTTGGATTTTGAATTTAGATTAAGAAAGAAAAATGGCGAAATTTTTTGGGTTCATGATACTGCTAAATATGATCGTGATAATAATTGCTGGTATGTAACTATTATGGATATTACTGAAATGAAAAGTCTGGATTATGAACGCGAACGATTAGAATTTTATTTAAATAGTATTCCTAATAAAATAGTAATTAGTAATGCCCAAGGTGAAATCATTTATAAAAATAAACGAGCTCAAAACTGTGATTATTATAATCAAGAAGCTAAGACATTTAAAGAATTAATTGGTAGTCATGTTTTAGGGCAAAGTTATGATGATATTTTTAATGCTGTAATTCATGAACAAACGATTAATTATGAAACAAGATTTCGCAGTCAGTTTGAATTTATTGGTCATGATAAGAATTATTTAATTCCAATTACTACTAAAGATAAAAAAGGTGTTAATTATATGCAGGTTAGTAAAAACTTGTTGAAATATAGTGATAGTTTGACATTGTTTCCGACCAGGTTAATGTTTGAATACTATTACAAAAAGTATTTTCAAATTAATCAGAATAAAGATGGTTATCTTTGTATTGTTGATCTTGATGATTTTAAAGCAATAAATGATAATTATGGTCACAATGTTGGTGATGAAGTTATTTGTGCAACAGCCTCAAGAATTGTTTTGTTGTTAGAACGTGAGGATTATGTTTGTCGTTATGGTGGGGATGAGTTCGTCATTTTATTTTTAAATTGTGATAAAGAAAAAGTTGTTCAAAAAATAGAACGGCTTTTAAAGATGAGTAAAAAAACATTAGTCTTAAAGGGAAATAAAATTTGTTTAGGATATAGTGTTGGAGTAACAGCTGTGGATAATACAATTGATTTTAATCAGGCTTTCCAAAAAGCTGATCAAGCTTTGTATGAAGTTAAGCAAAATGGTAAAAATCAAGTCATGTTTTTCAAAAATTAAAACACCAAAATAAAACTTCTCTAAGTAATCTTAACTAGAGAAGTTTTATTATTAAGTTTATTTACCACTATCACCATAATTTTTTAAAACTCGAGCACTTGGGTCGTTTACATCACAGTTTTCCCAGTTTTTATTTGGCATCCAGAAATCTTTTACCCATTTAGCTTGATTAGGATAAAAAGATTCAAAAATGTCACGATATAGTAAAGATTCTTTTGTAAATGGTGTTGCAAAAGGATATTTCTTTTTAGCAGCAATAACATCGTCATCGCTATAAATACTTTCAGCATATTCTTTAAGATAATCAACCATAGAATGACCTACCGCATCAGAAAATGCCGCTTTTTCTCTAAATAAAATTTCATCTGGTAAATATCCCTGGTCTTTAAAAGCCTTGCGCAGTAGATATTTTCCTTTATTATAAGTATTCATTTTTTTAGCTGGATCAATGCTCATAGCATAATCGACAAAATCAATATCCGCAAAAGGTACTCGTCCTTCTAAAGCATGAGCAGAAATGCAACGATCAGCTCTTAAAACATCGTACATATACAATTCTTTGATTCTTTTTTTAGCTTCATTTTGGAATTCGAAAGCATTAGGTGCAAAATCAGTATACTTATAACCAAATAGTTCATCGCTTACTTCACCAGTCATTATTACTTTAATATCAGTATGTTCATGAATATATTTGCATAAAAGATACATTCCCATACTTGCTCTAATTGTAGTAATATCATAAGTTTCTAAATGGAAGATAACTTCTTTTAAATTGGTTAGAATATCTTCTTTGCTCATAACAACCTCAGTATGTTCAGTACCTAAAAAATCAGCTACTTGTCTTGCGTATTTCAAATCAATTGGATCAGTTTCCATTCCAATAGCGAAGGTTCTAATTGGTCTGCTGTTTAAACGAGCTGCAATAGCACATACTAGTGATGAATCTAAACCGCCACTTAATAAATACCCAATTGGGGCATCAGACATAAATCTTTTTTTAACGGCTTTTTCTAGTTTGGTTTTTAAATTAATCGCAATAGTATCCAAATCATCAGTGTTAATTGTTTTAGGATCACTTAAATCATTAAAACAAATAAATTTACCATCTAAATAATAATGACCTGGTGGAAAAGGCATAATATCATCACATAATGAAATTAAGCTTTTAGCTTCTGAAGCAAAGCAAATATCACCACTTGTTTTACTATAACCATAAAACATAGGGCGAATCCCCATTGGATCACGAGCAGCCATGATCTTTTTTTCTTTAACATCATATAAAACCATCGCAAACTCAGCATCAAGAAATTTACATAAAATCTCAATACCGTATTTATCATATAAAGGAATTAAAACTTCACAATCACTACCAGATTTAAAAGTATATTCATTTTCTAATTCCTTTTTCAAGATTGGATAATTGTATATTTCCCCATTACATACTAATACACAATCTTTATAAACAAAAGGTTGATTACCTTTAGATGATAAGTCCATAATTGATAAACGATTAAATCCCCAAGTGATTCCTTCGTTAACACTTACATGCTGATGATCAGGGCCGCGATACGCCGCCTGGTCTAGTGCATCATTAAAAACTTGTAGTTCGATATCGCTACTACCGACAACTAAAAATCCACACATAATTAATTTCCCCCTTAAAAATTAATGTTATAAATATAAAAACTCGCTAAGTAGCGAGTACCTTATAACCTATATTTTTCCTAGTTACATGGTACGGAAAATACTTCATAGAGTACTCGATACCCGCCAATGGTAACGTCATTGGTAACGTTCTAGCCTACTTGCAAAAGCTTTCGGTAGACGGCTCTTAGGTGTTCTTGGTAATCTACTCCACTATCAGGCTTGCACCAATCCCTGACTCGCTTTAGTTTTGATAGAAAACTACTCTCCTCGTCAATGCCTTTGTTTATTGAAGTTAGTATATACTATTTTATTATTAAAAGCAATAAAAAATAATTAATATAAATAAAATTTCTTATTAAAGAGTAGAAAAATTTTTAAAAAATGATAATAATTATAAATCAATTGACAATAATGGGTGTTTTATCATAAACTAGTGGCAAAATAGTGAGGTATGAAAATGAAGTATAAAATGATTGCGTTAGATTTAGATGGTACATTAAAAAGTAGTGATGCTACGGGAAGAATAATCTTGCCCAAAACAAAAAAAATCTTAATTGAGCTTGCTAAAAAAGGAATTGTAATAGTTTTAGCATCAGGGCGACCTACTGCAGGTTTATATGCAGAAGCTAATGAGTTGCAATTAAATGACTTTGGTGGTTATTTGTTATCATTTAATGGAGCTAAAGTTGTTAATTATCAAACTAAAGAAGTTATTTTTCAAAAAATATTCGATGCCACAACTGCTCATTTAGTTTATGATCGAGCTAAAAAATATAATTTGGCAGTTATGACATATACTGATCAGGAAATTATTACTGAAGATAGTGCTGATCAATATGTACAAATTGAATCTAAAATAAATAATATGCCATTAAAACAGGTAGATGATTTCAAAGCGGTTGTTGATTATCCGGTAAATAAAGTATTATTGACAGGTAAACCTGAATATGCAGCTAAAATTGAAGATGAGTTTAAAGCACCGTTTAAAGATTCATTAAGTATTTATCGTTCAGCAGCGTATTTTATTGAAGTTATGGCTAAAGATATTGATAAAGCGGCATCGTTAAAAGTATTGGCTGATTCGTTAAATATTAGACCAGAAGAAATTATTAGTTTTGGTGATGGTTATAATGATCTTAGCTTAATAGAATTTTCAGGATTAGGTGTTGCTATGGGAAATGCTGTTGATGAAGTTAAACAGCGTGCTAATTATATTACTTTATCTAATGATGATGAAGGAATTTATGATTGTTTAAATAAGTTAGTAGAAAGAGGTGAAATTTAATGTTGCCAAATGATATTAATATGTTAGTAAGTATGTTAAATATGAAACTAAGAGATGATGATATGTCATTAGAAACAGTGATTGAAATTAATGATGGAAATAGTGAAGAAATAATGAATAAATTAGAAGCTAATGGTTTTTATTATGATGAAAGTAATAATCAGATAAAAGCTAAATAATATTATATGTGGTTGTTAAAAGACGAAGAATTATTATTTTCTTCGTTTTTATTATTTTCTAAAATGAAATTTTTGCTAAAAAATACTCTCTTTTACTTTTTAATGATAAATGCTATAATACGTTTATTAAGGGGGAATAGCCAAATGTTAAAATTAGAAGATTTTAAAGCTGCAAAAAAACGGGTTGATGAAGTAATTTTAGAAACTCATTTGATTCATAGTGATGCTTTTTCAGAAGAATGTGGCAATGATGTCTATATCAAACCGGAAAATTTACAGCGAACTGGCGCTTTTAAAATTAGAGGTGCGTATAATAAAATTGTAAAACTTGATGACGAAGCTAAAAAACGTGGTCTAATTGCATCTTCAGCAGGTAATCATGCTCAGGGAGTTGCCTATGCTGCTAATAAACTTGGAGTTAAAGCAACTATCGTTATGCCAAGCCATACACCATTAATTAAAGTTGAAGCCACTAAAGCTCATGGAGCTGAAGTAGTTTTAGCTGGTGAAGTATATGATGATGCTTACGCAAAAGCAGTAGAATTGCAAGAAAGCGAAGGTTATACTTTTGTTCATCCATTTGATGATGAAGATGTCATGGAAGGACAAGGAACAATTGCTTTAGAAATTTTAGATGAATTACCAGATACTGATATGATATTAGTACCAATTGGTGGTGGGGGATTGATTTCAGGAATCGCTGCTGCTGCTAAAATGATTAAACCAGATATTAAAATTATTGGGGTTGAACCTGAAGGGGCTGCTAGTGCTTCAGCAGCTATTCAAGAAGATCAGGTTGTTTTATTAAAAGAAGTAGATACAATTGCTGATGGTACAGCAGTACAACAAATCGGTTCTAAAACATTTAAATACATTAAAGAATATGTTGATGATATTGTTTTAGTTAATGATTATGAATTAATGGAAGCGTTCTTAGTATTAGTTGAAAAACATAAGCTTGTTGCTGAGGGGTCTGGAATTTTAGCGTTAGCTGGGTTGAAAAAATTGGATGTTAAAGGTAAGAAAGTTGTTTCATTAATTAGTGGTGGAAATATTGATGTGTTGACTATTTCTTCAATGATTAATAAAGGATTGTTATCTCGTGGTAGAATCTTTACATTCTCTGTTCAATTAGCAGATAAACCAGGACAATTAGAAATTATTTCTAAAGTATTAGCACGAATGAATGCTAATGTTATTGGTGTTGATCATAATCAATTTAAAAACTATGCTCGTTTTTCTGAAGTGGAACTTCGAGTTACTGCCGAAACTAATGGACATGCTCATATTCAAAGTATTATTGATGAGTTTACAAAACTTGGATATACAATTACAAAAATCGATTAAAGGACGCATGTCCTTTTTATTTTTTTAAATAAATAGTTTTCCATTTTTTGTTGGCATGTTTTATAATATAAACATGGAGGTTATCAAAATGAAACAATTGCTAATTCGTGGTGATGATTTGGGATATAGTGAAGGGGTAACCATGGGAATGCTATCAGCTTATCAAAACGGGATAGTAAATAGTATGGCATTAATGGTTAATATGCCTTTTGCTAAAGAGGCAGTAGTTTTAGCTAAAAAGCATAAAGGTTTATGTTTAGGGTTACATGTTAATGTAACTAACGGAAAAGCTTTAGCGCCAAAAGATAAAATTCCTAATTTAGTTGATCAAGATGGCTATTTTATTAAAAGTTCAATTAGAAGAAAACAACTGGCTAATAATGAACAATTATTTAGCGAAGAAGAGGCTTATATTGAGGCAAAGTATCAAATAGAGCGATATATTGAATTAGTCGGTGAAATTCCAGAATATATTGATGTTCATGTTTTAGAAATTGAACCTTTAATAAATGCGGTATTAAGAATTTATCGTGAGTATCAAGTACCGGTATGTTTATTTGATCAAACATGTTTTGATAATAATATTTTTAAACAATCTATGGCCCAATATGATTATTATAATGATCATGATTGTGATTTTGAAAAAGTGTTTATCGATGGACATTATCAAATTAATGAAGGAATTAATCTTTTAGTTACTCATCCTGGTTTTATTGACTATGATGTTGCAATAACATCATCAATGTTAAAACCACGATTATATGATTATGCTTTAGTTACGAGTGCTAAATTAAAAAAATGGTTAACTGATAATCAAATTGAAATTATTTCATTTAGAGATTTAAAAAAGGTAGGAAAATAAAAATGGAAGAAAAATGGTGGCAAAAAGAAGTTGTTTATCAAATTTACCCAAAAAGTTTTAAAGATAGTAATGATGATGGAATTGGTGACTTAAGAGGGATTATTGAAAAATTAGATTATTTTAGTGATTTAGGAGTAACTAGTTTGTGGCTTTGTCCGATTTATGCTTCACCAATGGATGATAATGGTTATGACATTAGTGATTATTACGATATTAATCCAATGTTTGGAACTATGGCGGATTTAGATGAATTAATTGAAAAAGGTAAAGAGCGAGGTATCAAGATTATTATGGATTTAGTAGTCAATCATACTTCTGATGAACATGCCTGGTTTCAAGAAGCTTTGAAAAATCCTGATAGTAAATATCGTGATTATTATATTTTTAAAAAAGGAGTAGATGGACATGCTCCTTGTAACTGGCGCAGTATTTTTGGTGGTTCAGTTTGGGAAAAAGTAGGGGATGATGAATATTATTTCCATGCATTTTCAAAAAAACAACCATGTTTAAATTGGGAAAATCCGACGTTACGTAAAGAAGTATATAAAATGATTAACTGGTGGCTAGATAAAGGGATTGCCGGATTTAGAGTTGACGCTATTAACTTTATTAAAAAAGATCAACGTTATCAAGATGGTGAGCCTGATGGTGAAGATGGTTTAGTATCTTGCATTCCATTTGCTCGTAATCAGCCAGGAATTGAAGTGTTCTTTAAAGAATTAAAAGAAAATACTTTTGCAAAATACGATTGTATGACAATATCAGAAGCTTATGGAGTATCATATGACAAATTAGGTATTTATATTGGAAAAGATGGCTGCTTCGATTCAATGTTTGATTTTAACTATTCTAATTTTGATATCGGAGATAATGAAGAATGGTTTATTAGAAAAGATTGGACTGTTAAACAATTCCGTGATTTAATTTTTACTTCACAAACTGAAGTTAATAAGATCGGTTGGGTTGGGACTTTTCTAGAAAATCATGACCAGCCTCGCTCGTTAGATAAGTTAATCGTTAATAAAGCCGATCATGGTTATCATAGTGCAACAATGATTGGTTCTATGTATTTCTTTTTAAGAGGAGTACCATATATTTATCAAGGTGAAGAATTAGGTATGGCTAATTGTGTTCGTCATTCAATTGATGAATATGATGATATTAGTACACATGGTCAATACGCTAGAATGCTTGAAGAAGGATTTAGTGAAGAAGAAGCATTAGAATTAGTTAATAAACGTAGTCGTGATAATGCTAGAACACCAATGCCTTTTGATGATAGTAAATATGCTGGTTTTTCTAATGTTGAACCTTGGTTAGCATTAAATGAAACATATAAAACAATTAATGTTAAAAATCAATTTAATGATCCTGATTCAGTTTATAGTTTTTATAAGAAAATGATTGCTTTAAGACAAAAAAGCGAATATAGTGATGTATTAACATTTGGTGATTTCATTCCAGTAGAACATGAAAATGATTTGTTAATTGTTTATAAACGTAGTTATAAAGATCAAACAGTAGTAAATGTATGTAACTTCTCTAATCAAGAACAATCATATTCTACTGATAAACAAATTATACTAAATAATTATCATGAATATGACCAAAAGACTTTAAAACCATATCAAACAATTATGTATGTAGAATAAAAGCCACGATTTCGTGGCTTTTACCAGTATTTATTAGTAATTAAGTTTAAATCAACGTTAGTATTAATACCTTTAACATTGCCAGTTTCACTATATTGCAGGATGCTAAAACCATCTTCTAAAACTTTATTATCATTATAACGAGCTTTCCATTTTATATAGTTATCTAATCTTGAATCTGTTAATTTAGTTGACCACCAGTGATGATTAGCATAAATTCCTTTTTTATTTTCATTTTGAATATTATCAAGAAAAGAAACAGCAACATTAGCTAATTGTTGATTTGAAAGATTACCTTGATATTCTTCATCCTCTAAGTCGATAAAAACACCTAATTCAGGAATATGACCATTTAATTTAGAGGTTACAAAATCAGCTTCTTTTTTTGCTTGGGTTTCATCACGAGCTAGTGAGTAATAATAAACACCATATGGTATTGATAACTGAATACATTGATTGATATTTTGTTCAAATAAAGGATCTTCTTTGATCGTTGTACCATCTGATAAAGAGGTATAGCCACATCTAATAATTACAAAATCAATTTCTTGTTTAGCTAATTGCAAATTAATGTTGCCATTCCATTTAGAAACATCAATACCAATGTATTGTCCTTCACTAGCTAGACGGTCGTTATGATTATAGATTGTAATACCACTGGTTATTAATGCTATTGATAATAATATAGTTATAATTTTAAGTAATTTTTGTTTCTTTTTATATTTTTTAAAAATAAAGGGCAGTATCGCCACTAACATTATTAGTAAAATGACGATACTGTGAATTATGTAAATGGCTAAATATTGTTTATAATAAAGTGATAATGAAAAAATAATGGCACTAATAGTAAAAAGAAGCCATATTTTATGGAGACTTAAAATGGGTAACTTTTTTTTCTTTGTCATTAAAATCACCTCGATGACACAATTTTATCATACTGATTAAATATTGTCGAATTGATGATTGTTAATCTTGATTGTTCTTTTTTAATTCTTCGATAATTTCATCAAGTTTACTATGTAAATCTTGAATGATAATTTCAGTTTTTAGATTTACTTTATAATCATTTTCATTTCGTAAACGATCTTTTTGTTCTTGGCGGTTTTGTGACATCATAATTATTGGGGCCTGAATAGCGGCAACGCAAGATAAAATTAAATTTAATAAGATAAATGGATAGGGATCGATACTATTTTTAAAAATGAGATTAAAAATCATCCAGGCCGCCAATAAAATAATGAAAATAATTATAAAAGTCCAGCTTCCAGCAATTTTGGCTATTATATCTGCTAGTTTCTGCCCTTTAGTTGTACTGCTTTTATCAGGCAGGGAAACTGTTTTTTCTAAGACTAGATGAATGATTTCTTCATCGGCCATATCATCACGGACATTTTCTAAAATTTCGTTGATTATTTTTGTATGTGTTAGCTTTTTCATTGAATCACCTTAGTTATATTATTTACATTTAAATTTGTTTTAAACTAATGATTATTTAATGAAAAAAATGTTGAAATAAGGAGGAGTTATTATCGTGATAACTTATTTTAAAATTATTGAATAGTTGTTCTAGGTTATGTATACTAGAGTAGATAAAAAGTAAAAGGAGTGATAATGATGAAAAAAGTAATTTTAGCTATGTTTAATCATTTTCAATTCTTTTATATTTCTGTTTTTTTAATTAACATATCATTTTATTGATATGTTTTTTTGTGGGTAAGATAAAATTTATAGATGGAGGAATAAAAGATGCCAAAAAGAGAAGACATTAACACTGTATTAGTAATTGGTTCAGGACCAATCGTTATTGGTCAAGCATGTGAATTTGACTATTCAGGGACACAAGCATGTAAAGCATTAAGAAGTTTAGGTTATAAGATTGTTTTGGTAAACTCAAATCCAGCAACAATCATGACAGATCCGGAAACTGCTGATGTTACATACATTGAACCATTAAATGTAGAAAGATTAACACAAATCATTGAAAAAGAACGTCCAGATGCTTTACTTCCTAACTTAGGAGGACAATCTGCTTTAAATTTATGTTCTGAATTAAATGAAGCCGGAGTATTAGATAAGTATAACGTTAAAGTATTAGGGGTTCAAGTTGATGCAATTGAACGTGGTGAAGACCGTTTAGAATTCAAAAAAGAAATGGATAAATTAGGAATTGAAATGGCTCGTAGTGAAATTGCAACTACTGTCGATGAAGCATTAGCTATCGCTGATAAATTAGGTTACCCAGTTGTTGTTAGACCTGCTTATACAATGGGTGGAGCCGGAGGCGGTTTAGTTTATAATGTTGAAGAATTAAAAACTGTTGTTTCTAGAGGATTACAAGCTAGTTTAGTAAATCAATGTTTAATTGAAGAATCTATTTTAGGTTGGGAAGAATTAGAAGTTGAAGTTGTTCGTGATGCTAATAACAATATGATTACAGTATGTTTCATTGAAAACATTGACCCAATGGGAGTTCATACTGGAGATTCATTCTGTAGTGCACCAATGTTAACTGTACCTCAAGAAGTTCAAGATCGTTTAAAAGAACAAGCATTTAAAATTGTTGAATCAATTGGTGTAATTGGGGGAACTAATGTTCAATTTGCTCATGATCCAGTAAGTGATCGTATCGTAGTTATTGAAATTAACCCAAGAACTTCTCGTTCATCAGCTTTAGCAAGTAAGGCAACAGGATTCCCAATTGCTTTAGTATCAGCAATGTTGGCAGCGGGTCTTACAATGGAAGATATTCCATGTGGTAAATATGGAACATTAGATAAATATGTACCTGATGGTGACTATGTAGTTATTAAATTTGCACGTTGGGCATTTGAAAAATTCAAAGGTGCTGAAGATAAACTTGGTACTCAAATGAAAGCTGTTGGGGAAGTAATGAGTATTGGAAAAACATACAAAGAAGCTTTCCAAAAAGCAATTCGTTCTTTAGAAATCGGACGTTATGGTTTAGGTTATGCTAAAAACTTTAATGAATTATCAAAAGATGAGTTAATTAAATTATTAGCTAATCCTACTAGTGAAAGACAATTTATTATGTATGAAGCATTACGTAAAGGTGCTACTGTTGAAGAATTACATGAGCTAACACAAATCAAAACTTATTTCATTGAACAAATGAAAGAATTAGTTGAAGAAGAAGAAATGATTAAAACATACAAAGGTAAAGAATTACCAGTAGATGTTTTAAAACACGCTAAACAAAATGGTTTCTCTGATAAATATTTAAGCCAAATTTTAGATGAAGATGAAACAACAATTAGAGAATTACGTAAAGCTAATGGAATTAATCAAGCTTGGGAACCAGTCCATGTAAGTGGTACAAAAGATAGTTCATATTACTATTCAACTTATAATGCTGAAGATCATAGCGATATTCATCACGATAAACAAAAAGTTATGATTTTAGGTGGTGGACCTAACCGTATTGGTCAGGGTATCGAATTTGACTATTGCTGTGTTCATGCTTCTTTAGCGCTAAAAAAATTAGGGTTTGAAACTATTATTGTAAACTGTAACCCTGAAACTGTATCAACAGATTATGATACGTCAGATAAATTATATTTTGAACCTTTAACATTAGAAGATGTTTTAAGTATTCATGAAAAAGAAAAACCAGTTGGAGTTATCGCTCAATTTGGTGGACAAACACCACTTAATTTAGCAGCACAACTTAAAAAGAATGGTGTTAATATCTTAGGTACAACACCAGAAACTATTGATATGGCAGAAGACCGTGATTTATTCAATGAAATGATGGAAAAATTAGAAATTCCAATGCCAGAATCAGGAATGGCTGTTGATGTACATGAAGCATTAGAAATCGCTGCTAAAATTGGTTATCCATTAATGGTTAGACCTTCTTATGTATTAGGTGGTCGTGGTATGGAAGTAGTATACGATGATGATAGCTTAAAAGAATATATGGCTGCAGCTGTCGGAGTTACTCCAGATCGTCCAATCTTAATTGACCGTTTCTTAAACAATGCAATGGAATGCGAAGCAGATGCTATTAGTGATGGAGAAAATGTTTTCGTTCCAGCAGTAATGGAACATATCGAATTAGCTGGTATTCACTCTGGAGATTCAGCATGTATTTTACCATCTAAACATATTCCAATGCGTCATTTAGAAACAATTAAAGAATATACTAAAAAAATTGCAAAAGAAATGAATGTTCGTGGTTTAATGAATATGCAATATGCAATTGCTGATGATAAAGTATATGTTTTAGAAGCAAATCCAAGAGCTTCAAGAACAGTACCTTTAGTATCAAAAGTATGTAACATTAATATGGTTAAAATAGCTACTGATATTGTTACTTTAGATTTAACAGGACGTAAATCACCAGTACCTGAATTAAAAGAAAAGAAAATCCCACATGTTGGAGTTAAGGAAGCTGTATTCCCATTCAATATGTTCCCTGAAGTAGACCCTGTTTTAGGACCAGAAATGCGTTCAACAGGTGAAGTATTAGGAATTGCAAGCTCTTATGGTGCAGCATTATACAAAGCTGAAGAAGCTGCCAAAACTATTTTACCTACTGAAGGAAAAGTATTAATCAGTGTTAGTGATTTAGATAAACCACAAGTAGTTGAATTAGCTCAAGGATATTATGATGCTGGATTTACAATTGTTGCTACAAGTAATACATATAACTTAATTAAAGAAAATGGAATTCCAGCAGAAAAAATCAAGAAAATCTATGAAGGACGTCCAAATATTTCAGATGCTTTAACAAATGGTGAATTAGCAATGATTATTAATACACCTAATGGAAAACAAAGTGCCCATGATGATAGTTATATTCGTAAATCAGCTATCAAGATGAAAATTCCTTATGTAACTAATATTGCAGCTGCTAAAGCTTCATTAGAAGGAATTATGGAAATGAAAATTCATGGTAGCCATGAAGTTAAATCATTACAAGAATATCATAAAGCAATTAAGTAATTGTAAAAAGGTGAAATCAATAAACTGATTTCACTTTTTTTTGTGTATATTTATCGTTTATAAAAATGAGATAAATTTGAGATAATATATAGTATTTTATATGCTATAATATAACTGTCTTTAAAATAACTTTGGCATATTAAACAATAAAAATTATTTAAATATTATAGTAATGGAGTGTTAATATGAAATATGCCAATAAGATGTTTTTT
>NZ_NFLA01000016.1:0-58562 GCF_002160675.1 Erysipelatoclostridium sp. An15 | reverse complement strand
CACAGGGAGTGAGAATAAAACCTTCATCCAAAACAAAACTATTATCTTAAAATTAGAATGTACAATCAATAATGAATTTAATAAAAATCATTAAATGATTACGTACATATTATACGAGGAGTGATTCAAATGAAACTAGTTGATTTAATTATTTCTAATCAATGTAACCATCTCTATTGGCGTTATTTAAAAATAGTTGATAATCCTAAATTATCTCATTTAATTACTTCAAAACAAATTTGTAAAGAAATTGTATCTTATTATAATCAAGATTATCATCATGTTTTAAATGTCTTAAGCGAAACTGAAATCAATTTTTTAAAACACTATCCAACTAATCATAACTATCAAGATCTACCAATTATCAATTCCTTAATCAACAAATGTCTTTTGATCAAAGATATTAATAATAAAAACTACATCACAATACCTGATGATTTAAAAGAAATTGTTTTTAAAGCCATAAATTTAGCGGATATATCTAAAATAAAAAGAATAGATCAAATTAACGAATTATTAATCGGGATTCTTGCAATTCGCGGTGTTATTAATGTTGATGATTTAATTGCTTTTTATCTTAAATATGATTCTTCTATTAGTCATGATACTTTAAAAAAGCATATCGATACTAATCGTTATTTAATCTGGCACTATTTTATTTATCAAGGTGATGATGGTTTATTATTGGCTTATGAACCTTATCAAGTGTATATCGATAAAATAGTTAATAATCAAAAAATTGTTAGCGAAGTTGATTTTACTTATAATAAACATCAGATTCAATTGATTGCTCGTTATGGATTGGATATTGAGCATAATTGTATTAATTGTTTATATCGTGAAATCGAATCAATTAATAGTTATTTACTAAAAGAAATGATTCGTAATCTAATTATTCAAACCTGCCAAACCTGTGAAGATGAAAACAAACTGATTAAAACCATCAAACAATTACAACAAGATACAAATGAAAACCTTAATTATTTAATTACCTTAATACCTAAAGCATTACCATATATTCACAGTGCTGGTTTATATGGTTTAAGTCCTAATGAATATTATCATTTAATCCATCAAGCTTCTAGTTTTACTAAAGAAGAAAGTACGACTTTTTATCAATTGTATTTAAATTTATTAGAGTATACTAATCAACAATTTAACATTACAACTATTTCATTTCATGAACTTGATGAAGTTGATCCGATTGATTTTAGTTATGTTCGAACATTATTATTTAATAATCCAGAAATAATTGATCGTTATTTAAATGAAGATCCTGATCATTTAAATAATGAAGCTAAAAAAATCATTGAAAACTTTAAAGAAGGTTTTATTGATGAATTTTTGATTTTAAAAAATAATGATGACTATTCAATCGTTAGTAATAACAGTGATGTCTATGCTATTTATGGTCTTGTTAGTCATCTAAAAGAAATATATCCTGATAAAGTATTACCAAAAGTATGTAATTTAGCAATTTTACCCTATTTAAATAAAATTGTTTTTGATGGTATTTTAGAAGATCATCCTAATTTAAGACCCACTAATCAAATCAAAGAATATCAAGATAAAGACATTATTTTTACATTAAATAAAACAATTATAAATTAAAACCCCATACGGGGTTTTATTCATTAATAATACGATTACTAGCTAAGTAAGTAGCTAAATAGTAACCACCATAAGCTATCACAATAAACAATGTAGTAATGATAATATTATCAGCAATATTAATATTAACAATTGAACTAATTAGATAATTAATCTCATTTAAAGCTACAAAACTATGAACCAAAGCAACTGTAAGCGGGAAAATAAACATAATTCCTATTTGTACTAATAAACTACGATTAGCCATTTTCTTGCTAGCACCTAATTGATTAATGATTCGATAACGTTCTTTATTATCAGAAGCTTCTGATAATTGTTCGATTGCTAAAACGGTTCCACTAGCAATAGCAAAAACAATTCCTAAATATAAACCTAAAAACGTAAACATCGCACTTGTTCCAACACCAGTTGCACTTAACTCAATTTTAGTATCAGCAATAATCCGGGTTTCAGGGTCGTTGTATTTTTGTAATAGTTCCATAAATTTATCTTCACTAGCTTCTTTATTACCAGAATAATTTCCTACTAGATTACTATTAGGATCGACTTGGCCATATTTATTTGCGAAATCATCACTAATAACAATAAATCCTTCATTACCATTACTATTAGTTATCGAAGTTTCAATCGCATGATTTTCCTGACATGTTAAAGAAGTTGTTCCGATTTCAATAATACCATCATTACTTAAAAATTCATTATAATAATCTAAAGACATTGGCATGGTAGCTACTAAAATATAACGATTATCAGCCAAATCAACTTTTTGTTTTTCATTATTAGCCATTTCCATTAATTTATTATAATCACTTTCTTTGATCGCTGGCATTTTCGTTTGAAATAACAAATCCATTTCATCATATAATTCATTGCCTTCATAAATAAAATCACCCATTGAAAGATCATCAAAATACACATAATTAAAGAGATAATCTTCACTAGTAATATCTTTGTAAGCTGCTTCTTGTCTTAAATTTAACACTTCGTTATTTTCAAAACCAATAGCACTATAATCATAAGGTGTATTATTTCTAAATGAGGCATTCATAGCATTAGCTAACGATAATGATGATGATAAAATACCAATTGTCAGTAATAACATCAAAGAAATTACAGTAGTTGATACTACATGAGTATTAATTTTATTATTCACCTGTTTTAAAATAAAAATATTCAAACCGCGATAATATAATCTTTTACTTAAAGAAACAACTTTTAATAAAAATCCTGAAACTGATAAAAAGAATAAAAATGTTCCCAAAGCACCGCTAATAAGCATCACGATAAAATCCTGACCACCGTTTAATAGGGCATTATCATATAATAAGCTATAAGCATAACCAATTAAAACAAGTGATATAATAAACAAAAAGAAAATTAACCAGCTGTTTTTAATCTTAATTTTTTCATTTTTACTTTTAGCATATAATAAATCTATTAATTTAAAACGATTTAAGCTAATAACATTAAAGATCATTACAATAAAATAAATAACACCAAAATTAATGATCGTTTTAACTAAAGCATCAGCTGAAAAAACAAACGCAAAGCTAGTCATATCTGCTTCAAATAACTTAGCGGTAAAGACTGATACTAACTGTGATAAGCCGATCCCTAAAATTGTTCCTACAACTAAAGAAATAATTCCAACCATCATTGTTTCTAAAACTAAAATCATCGAAACGCGAAAATTAGACATTCCTAAAGTTAGATAAACACCGATTTCTTTTTTGCGTCGTTTGATAATAAAATTATTAGCATAAACAATTAAAAATCCTAATACTATCGCCACAAAAACTGAAACATAGCTTAAAAGATTTATTAAAGTCTGAACAATCTCTTTAGTAGATTCATTTAGCTTTAGCATTGCTGTTTGACTATCAATTGAATTAAATAAGTAGAAAATAGCAATTGCTATTACTAAAGTAATAAAGTAAATTGAATAATCTCTAATACTTTTTTTAATGTTACGAAAAGCAATATTAAATAAGTTCATTTAGCTCACCACCTAATACTGTTTGAACATCCATGATCATATTAAAAAATTCTTTTCGAGAATGATTTCCTTTTACAATCTCACTAAAAATCTTACCATCTTTAATAAAGATGACCCGGTCACCATAACTAGCAGTGAAGCAATCATGAGTAACCATTAAAATTGTGGCATTCAGCTTTTGATTTAAAGTATTTAAACTTTCTAATAATAATCTTGCTGATTTACTATCTAAAGCACCAGTTGGCTCATCTGCTAAAATTAAATCTGGATTAGTAACAATAGCTCTGGCACAGGCAACACGCTGTTTTTGTCCTCCTGATAATTCATAGGGATATTTGTTTAAAATTTCTTTGATTCCAAGTGCACTAGCAATCTTACTTACTTTATCATCTATCAATTTATAATTAGTCTTTTTGATTGTTAAAGCTAGCGCAATATTTTCAAAAGCTGTCAGCGTATCCAATAAATTAAAATCCTGAAAAATAAATCCTAAAGAATCTCTTCTAAATTTAGTCAACTGACGTCCTTTTAACTTAGTAATATCTTGTCCTTTTAAATAAATATGTCCACTAGTAACTCGATCAATCGTTGAAATGCAGTTTAATAAAGTACTTTTACCACTTCCACTAGCCCCCATTATAACTACAAATTCACCATCATCAACATTAAAACTAATATTGTCAACAGCCTTAGTAATATTTGTTTTATTACCATAATACTTTTCAATATTTTCAATTCTTAATATCTTTTCCATCTATCTTCACCTCACTTATTATTATAAGATTTCCGTTATTTTTAACCATCGAATAAAATAACATAACCTTACATTATTGTAAGGTTAGATAAGAATTACATGGAAAAATAATTGTTACAATTGTTTGACCATCTTTTGATGCAATTTTAATTTCATGATTCAATCTTTTACATAGTTTCTTACACAAATACAGCCCAATTCCAGTACTTTTATGATGATTTCTTCCATTGGTACCGGTAAAACCTTTATCAAAAACACGCTCAATTTCATTTTCATCAATCCCAATCCCATTATCTAAAATCAATAATTCAATGTGATCTTGATACTGGTTAGCAGTTATCTTTATCACTGGATCTTTATCAACATATTTAATAGCGTTGTTGATAATCTGATGCAAAATAAATTCAAGCCATTTTTTATCACTATGTACTTTAATAGATAAATTATCTAGTTCAATCTTAATTTTTCGACTAATTAAATCTTTTTTATTTCGTTTAATAACAGTATTAACGATTTCATTTAAATCTACTTCTTTAATCAAATAATCTTTTTCAACATTTTCACTGCGAGCATAAAATAAAACCTGCTCTAAATAATTTTCAATCTTAACCAGTTCCTCTTTAATACTATTATTAACATCACTTCCATTATTTTCTACAACCATCATCGCTGTTGCAAGTGGCGTTTTAACTTCATGACACCACATTTCGATATATTCTTTTAATTCAACTTGTTGAAAACGAATTTCATTAATATGTTCTTTCATTGATTTATCAATTTCATAAATTGATGATACCATTACTTTACCATCTAAAAAATTAGGCTGTTTTAATAATTCAGTAATTAAATATTTTTGATCCAGACTATCAAGAAGCTCAATAAAATTATTATAATAATTACGACGACGCCAATAGTTATAAATAAACACGATTACATAACCGAGTAAAAATAGTGAGGGAATATAAAATATTAAAAACGTATTTAAATTAAATACCCATAAAATTATCCCACTTAAAAAAACTATCGCCATCATAACAATAATGCTTATAAGTTGATCTTTTAAATAATCACTAAATCTCATAGAATTAGATACCCCTGTTTCCGTTTAGTTATAATCACGTCTTTTAATCCAATATCTTCTAACTTCTTTCTTAAACGATTAATATTAACTGTTAATGTATTATCATCAACAAACATATCGCTATCCCATAAATAAGACATTAATTCATCACGTGAAATAATTACACCTTGATGACTTAATAAATAATAAAATATTTTGAGTTCATTTTTTGATAAATCAATTATCTGTTTATCTTTGATAATACAGCTTTTAAAAACATCTAGTTGAATATTGCGATAATTTATTAACATTTCTTTTTGGGGATGAACTCGTTTTAATACTGCTTCAATTCGTGCAAGTAAAATTAAAGGATTATAAGGCTTAGTAACAAAATCATCAGCACCATAATTAATACACATTAATTCATCCATTTCATTATTACGGCTAGTTACAATTATTATTGGCGTACTAGCGCTTTTACGATATTCTTTACATAAAAATTGACCACTGCTATTAGGTAAATTAATATCTAATAAAATAAGGTCCCCATTAAAATGGAGCATTTGATCTAAGGTATCGCTAAAGTCACTGACTACTTCAGTTTGATAGCCGTTATTATTTAAAAAGACTTCTAATTCTTGTCTTAATTTTATTTCATCTTCAACAATCAAAATCTTAGCCATAATCATTACCCATTCAATAATACTTCTTTAATTACTTTAGTATAGGCCTGATAGCCTTTTTCATTTATATGTAAGCCATCTTCATAGTATTCTGCAATTGGTTCCCCTTTTTTATTGCATAATGCAGAATATGGATTTATAAAAGTTACATATCCATAAGGAATAACATTTTTATATTCTTTAAAAATCATTTTTAATACATCATTACTTCTAATTCCTTTTTTTATCGCTTTATAACCATGAGCTTTTTCAATACAAGGAATTGGAGCTACTAAATAAATTTTAGCATCCAAACAGTTATAATGAATGATTTCTACCATTTCTTTGACATTTAAAGCAATATCACGAGGACTTTCCATTACAGTATCCCCTAAATCATTAGTTCCTATCATGATCACTACTTGTTTAGGCTGATATTTAACTACTCCTTCATCAATAAAATTTAAAAGCATTTTTGATGTAATACCCGCAATTCCTGTATTATATTTATTTTCAATTTCGGGATAATATTTTTGTAAATCACAAAGTTCAGTTATTGAATCACCAAAAAATACAGTTCCATTTAATTTTGCTGTTTTATTTTGATTAACTAGCTGTAACATTCTAGTTAAAGTAACCTCTCTTAATTGATAATGGTTTGTTAAAAACTTCATACCTTCTTTCATCTTTATCACCTCGAATATTATTTTAACACAATGATAAAAAAGATAAAATAATGATAAAGGGCTATAGCAAATTAAAGTAATTTGCTATAACCCAATAAGTTAAACTGCTACTTCACTAATTTTATGATCTACTAATTTAATAATTCTTTTACAATTAGATAAAGATGAAGGACGATGGGAAACAATTAACCATGTCTTATCTTTAAACTGTCGATCCAATGTTTGTAACAATGATTTTTCATTAATAATATCTAAACTACTAGTTGGCTCATCCATCACTAAAATATCAGGATTAACCAATAATACTCGAGCTATTCCAATTCGCTGTTTTTCACCACCAGATAGACGATTTTGCATTTCACCCATCAAAGTATCATATTGATCTGGCAATGAACTAATCAAGTCATGAATTCCTGCCATCTTGGCAGCGTTGATAATTTCTTCATCACTTGCATCCGGTTTTCCAAAAGCAATATTAGCTTTGATAGTATCATTAAAGATAAAAGTATCTTGTTGTAAAACACTGATTTTTGTTCTTAAATCAGTTAAAGAATATTCTTTAATATCAATACCATTAATTAAGATTTGTCCACTAGTAACATCATAAAATCTTAATAATAAACGAATTAATGTTGATTTTCCAATACCACTTTCACCAATTAAACCAATTTTATCATCAGCATCAATTACTAAATTCATGTTTTCAACTACTGGTTTATTAGCATCTGGATAACTAAAAGTAACATCTTTAAATTCTATTTTTTTAATATCAGTCAATTTTTTAGGATCTTTGCTTTCTTTGACTAATGGCTCTTTATCTTGTAAATCAAAGTATCTTTGACTAGCAGCATAAGTTTCTACTAAACTAGATACAACAGTAGTTAAAGACTGCGTTGATGAAAAAGACGCTGATACTAAAAATGATAAAATGATTACTGCAGATGAATCAACACTTTTAACCAAAGCTAGATAAGAAGCAACAGCGATAACTACTATTCTTGCTAAATAGATAAAAAACGTTGGCAAAGAAATTACAAATTGACGATGATAAGCTAATAAATGAGTTGAACGATTAATATCCTGATTAATTTTAGTAAGTTCCTCACTACGAGCTTTTCCATAATCAAAGATTTGAATTTCAGATAAGCCATAAACACTATCTAGTAAAAACGCTTTTAACTTACCTAATTTTTCTCGATATCCTAGTCCAATATTACGCCCCAACTTAATAGCTATTAATGGTAAAACAATACTAATAATTAAATAGATTGGTAATAACGCTAATACAAATAAAGAATCAATCATTCCAGCGATAATTAATGTTATTACTGGTAATAAAATAACCGTAAATAATGGGCCAATAGTATGAGCAAAAAAGAACTCAATACTTTCAATATCTGATATTGCAAGCGACATAATATCCCCACTGCTTCGATCAATCAAACCACCAGGAGCTAACTTACGTAACATTGCAAACATATCAATTCGCATCTTAGCTAATAATTTATATGCTCCCGCATGAGAAAAATAGCCTTCTAAATAACGACAAATTACAATTAAAACAGCACTTATTATCATTAAAACACAACATACAGTACTATTTAAGAATTTAAGTTTACCAGCAATACTTAAAATAAAACAAGCACCAAATCCCATCAAACCCAGCTGCATAGCATTACCAACTATACTTACAATCGTTGATATTACAAAATACTTTTTTTGCTCAGTTGCAATTTTTAATAATCTTTTTGTCAGTGTAAATAAAGATGGTTTTTTATTCATAACTTAACCTCTGCTTTCCCTGATTTTCCAAGATTTCTTGTTCCTTAACCAGCTGATAATATTCACCTTGTTTATCAAGTAATTCTTCATGACTGCCTTGTTCTACTAATTGGCCTTTATTTAATACAATAATATTATTAGCACGTTGAATTGTTGAAAGACGATGTGAAATAATAATCAATGTACGACTCTGTTTTAATTCTTTAATACATTGCCAAATTTCATCTTCGCTATCACGATCAACACTTGATGTAGCTTCATCAAAAATAATATATGGTGCGTTGCTTAATAAAGCTCTAGCTAAACCGATTTTCTGTCTTTGTCCACCAGAAAGTTTTGATCCACTATCACCTAAATCAGTTGATAAACCTTCAGGTAAACTTTTTAACCAGTCATATAAACGAACCTGTTTTAAAACATTTAAAATTTCAGTAATCGAAGCATCAGGTTTAGCAATCCGCAGATTTTCTTCTAAACTGCCACCAAAAATACTAACTCGCTGTGGTACCATGATAATATTTTTTCTTAATTCCTCAGGACTTTGCTGGTAATAGCTTTTTCCTTCAAAAAACAAATAACCAGTATCAGGATCAATAAAACGCATTAACATACTAGCTAAAGTACTTTTACCACAACCACTTCGACCAACTATTGCTGTGGTCTTACCTTTAGGAAAAGCAACTGCTAAATGATTTAATACCGTTCTTTTTTCTTGATAATTAAAACTTATATCATGTGCAATGATACCATCAAAATTATGTAAATAATCTAAAGTTTCCTTAGAATATTTTTCAATGATCTTATCATTAGTTGTTTCAATACTTTCTTGTTTTCTAGTAGTATCCATAGCTAAGATTTCCTCTACTTTAATGGTAGCGGCAATTCCTGATAAGGCATCATGAGTAACATTCATCAACTGACGAATTGAGCTAAAAAAGCTATATGAAAGCATTAATACTAATATTCCTTGAGAAAAATCAAGCTGATTATTGTTCATTTGAAAACAAGCAATACATACAGCAACAACAATGCCACCATAAATCAAACCATCTGATAATAAAAATGATGAAAAATTCATTTTCATGATCGACATTGTATTTTGATTAAAAACATTAGCTTTTTCTTTTAAATGATCATGACGATTTTGATCTTGATTAAACAATTTTAAAGTCACTAAACTTTTTAAACTTTCTAAATAATAACTAGTTAAATCTTGAAAACTAGTCCAATATTCCTTTTTTAACTGATCGATCATACTACGAAAATAGTTATTCAATAATGGTAAAGCAAAAGAAATAACTAATAATAATAATGCAACTGGAAATGATGTATCTTTAAGATTAAAAAACAAATATATCGGTGCCATTAAACTATACAGTAAACTTGGTAAATACCGCGTATAATAAACCTGCATCAATTCAACTCCATCACCGACACTGCTAATTGCATTACTAGCGCCAATTTTTTCAACCTTTCCAACATCAAGTTCTAAAATCTTATCGAAAATAGCTTTACGTAAAGAAATTCGCGCTTTAGCACCACAGCGATATTCAGCTTCACCAGTCAACAAATCAGCAACCAAAATCAATAGTGAAGCAAATACTGCACTAACAATAGCACCTATCAATTCTTCTTTTGATAATGATGGTTGATATAAATCACCCAAAAACGCTGATATCGTTTGAGCAAATAATACCGTTCCTATTAATGTAAGCATCTTCAACAATGCAATTATAAAAATCCAAATCCGAACACCTTTAGACATCTTAATCAGTGTCTTATTGATCAATAACATTCTTTTCCTCCCTAATAATCTTACTATTATTAACTTTTTAATAACATGATAGACATATTATCCTATATTCAAAAATTAAAAGCAACAAATTAAACCTAATCAATAATATTCTAAATAAAATATTTTGTCCATAACAAAAAATAGTGTTACAATAATAATAGTCAATTTATAATGGAAAGAAGGTAATAAATCATGATTATAGGAATTCCAAAAGAAATAAAAAATAACGAAAATCGCGTTTCAATGACTCCTGCTGGGGTTTATGCCCTTTGTAAAGCTGGACATCAAGTATATGTTGAAACTAATGCTGGTAATGGCAGTGGTTTTAGTGATCAAGAATATCAAGAAGCTGGTGCTATAATTTCTTCAAGTGAAGAAGTATTTGCAAAAGCTGATTTAATTGTAAAAGTAAAAGAATATTTAGAAAGTGAATACAAATATTTACGCGAAGATCAAATGGTTTTCACATATTTGCATATCGCTAATAACGAACCTTTTGCTAATGCATTAATTGAAAGTAAAACAACAGCTATTGCTTATGAAACAGTAGAAGCTAATCATTCTTTACCATTATTAACACCAATGAGTGAAGTAGCTGGTAGAATGGCTGTTCAAATTGGCGCTAATTTACTTCAAAAAACTAATGGTGGTCGTGGTATTTTATTGGGTGGTGTTTCTGGAGTATTACCTGCCAACGTTGTAATTATTGGTGGTGGTAAAGTTGGTATTAACGCCGCTAAAATGGCACTTGGTTTAGGTGCTAATGTTCAGGTTTTTGATATTAACGTAAATACTATGGCTTATATTGATGATATTAGTAATGGAGCTATTCATACAGTTTATAATAATGAATATAATTTAAAAGAAGCTGTAAAAAATGCTGATTTAATTGTTGGGGCTGTTTTATTACCAGGAGCTAAAGCACCAAAAATTGTAACTGAAGAAATGGTTAAAACAATGAAGGAAGGTAGTGTTATTGTTGATGTTGCTATTGATCAAGGTGGCTGCATTGAAACTTGTGATCACGTAACAACTCATGATAATCCAACTTTTACTAAACACGGGGTTGTTCATTATTCAGTAGCTAATATGCCAGGTGCTGTACCAAGAACTTCTACTATGGCTTTATCTAATGCAACTTTACCTTATATTTTAAAACTAGCAAATCAAGGATTAGATGCTTTAAAAGAAGATCCTGGATTTATGAAAGGTTTAAATACTTATCAAGGAAAATATACTTGTAAAGCAGTGGCTAGTGCCTTAAATGGTGAATATGTTGCTGCAGAAAAATTACTTTAATCAATCAAAAAATCACGATTTCCGTGATTTTTTTCTATACATATTTATTAAAAGGTTCATTTTCATGAACCTAAGTTAACTGTTCTATTTTACAATGATGTTTTTTAGTTTCTTTATCATAGCTTATTGCTACTAAAAGCAGATTATCCTGATACTTCTTTAATCCCTGAGGATAGTTTTTTTCTTTAATTTGATCTATTGCTGTCTTTACTTTCTGATCCCATTTCAATTCTATTATCATCGCTGGTTTATTATCTATTGGAATAAATACCATGTCAGCAAAACCTTTACCACTTGGCATCTCTCTTATTATCGTATAATGATTTCGCGCTGTTATATATGCTATTGCAATTGTATATGACAAGGCATTTTCGTTATTGTAGGTAAGTATCGCTGTATCTAAATGTGCCTCTTCTATATATCTAGCTACTGCTTCTTCATCTTTGTTCCATGTTGCTTGTAAGAGTTCACGACTATTTAATAATGCCCTCGTAGTTTCATGCCAATTCGAACTTCTAATAGAATTAACAAATGAATCAACAACTTCTTTGTTAGGAATATAACATGTATGTAAAGAACCGTTATATCCTAAATATCCCAAATGTATAAGAAGTGTCAATACATCATCCTTTGATTTGAATGTTGTCATGTCATTCTGGAATGATGTTGTTTGAACGGGTATATTTTCTTCTGCTAAGAGTTGAACGATATTATCCTTCAAACCATCAAAGTTCATATCTATATAAACCTGCAAGGCTTCATAGGTTTCTGTTGATGTCCAATAATTTCCAAATTGTTTTCTCACAATTGAAGAAACAACAGAGCGAGGAGAAAAAGTTGAAATATCATTTGTCATGTGATACCCATCATACCATTGTTTCATCTCATCAAAACTAATGTTGTATTGAATACAAAGATTTTGAACTTCAGTTTCAGTAAATCCCATAAATTCAGATAATAATCCCGGATCAATCATTGAGATTTCTTCAAACATATTCAAGGCACTATGTGTTCCATATTTCTTGATGGGCAATATACCCGTCATATAAGCCAGTTCTATATAAGGCTTATCTTTCAACAAGTTTCTTAAGAAATCAAGATATATCTTCTGCGATTCTTTGTCTTGAGCATATTCTCTAAATATACAATCCCATTCATCTATAACGAAGATAAATCTAGTATTCGTTTCTACATAAACATCTTCCATAATTTGAATAAGATCAGAAGTATCTATATAATCCACTTTTGGAAAGACTTTCTTAAGTTCTCTAAGTATCAACTTAGCAAGAAGTAAAATCATCTTTTCTATATCATGTGTCTTACTCAAGAAGTCCTGCATATTGATATGAATGACATGATGTTTGTTAAGATGTTCTAAATAAATGTCGGTCTGACTAATTTTTAATGAATCAAAGATATTACGAGAATCACAACCCATTGAATAATAGGCGACAAGCATATTGGCATCGGTACTCTTTCCAAAGCGTCTGGGTCTTGATACACAAATATATTTATTGACTTTATTTCTCAAATATTCAATATGTTGAATAAGCAATGATTTGTCAACATATATCTCTTTATTGACTGCTTCATAAAAATTTTGATTTGTTGGATTTAAATAGATTCCCATACTTATCACCCTTTCTTTTTCATTATAACATTTCCATATTGATTAATCATCTTTATTTTATAGCGCTTCTATAAAAAACACCATAAACTCAATTTCATTATTATCATTTTATTCTACTTTTATTTTTTAATATACAATTATGTTCTTTACGCTTAAAATATATTAAAAAGCTTTCTTCCATAATTTCCTTCAGGTCCTCTTTTCCCATAGAAAAATTATATTTGATGGTATAATTTTTTGATTTTTTCTTGGCATTTGAATTTCTCCTATACATAAATAATATTTTTATTAATTTAAACAAAATATATAATTTTTAAACCGATTTAATATACTGATAAAAAAACATCTTGCTAGTCTACAAGATGTTTTTTTGCCATTTTATATATGGACAATGGCCTACGATAACTTTTTAAATTATCTGATAACTATTTAACTCATAGTAAGTTGCTGTAATACTGGTGTCAATAGATATTTCAATTAGCTTACTATGATCATATATACGAGTTGTAAGAGCATATTCACCATCATTGATGAATATTTCTAGTGATGATACATCACTAAAGATTGTTACGTTTTCAATTTTATCAATTACAATATGTCGTTTATTTCGACCATAACCACTGTCTTTTAATGATAAGGTTAAAAGATTATCATGATATTCAATCACTGCATCTTGTCTTAACTTTATTTTAAAATCGTGATTATTTATCGGTAAATATAGCTCATAAACATTACTATTGCAAGTGATTTTTTGATTATTATTAATTTTTACATCATTCTTACATTTTCTTAACGCTTTTGTTTCATCAATTGGGTATTGATAAACTTTACCATCTTTAAATGTTAATTGTCTTGGTAATGTCAAAGCATGCTGCCAGTTATTTTTTACCGTTGGATTTGTATAAGGAGCATCCGGTAATCCCATCCAGCCAATAATAATTGCTCGATTACTTTCATCTTTAAATAACTGTGGGGCATAATAGTCAAAACCATGATCAAATTCTACAAATTCACTTAATGAATATTCATTTTCAATATCACCATTTACTAGAAAATAACCATTTTGATAAATATTTTCATATTTATAACCTTCTGTTTCTACCCCTTGCGGGCAACAAAATAAGATCATTTGTCCATTTAAATCAACAAGATTAGGACATTCCCACATATAACCAAAAGGCTTTTTAGTTGTAATTCGATTAACTAGTTCAAAATGTTTTAAATCAGTTGATCTATATAATAAACAACAACCAACATCATCATTTGTTCTAGCTCCTAAAATCATATTATAATGATCACCATTTTTAATAACCTGAGGATCTCTTACATGTAAAGTCAAATCTTCTGGATAATCACTGTTTTTCATTAAACAAGTTTTATTTGTTAACTCGATACCATCTTTGCTAGTTACCATCATTGTATTATGCTCACGTCCTGTATGAATATAATCATGATTGCCAGGATGTTTTACATTACCAGTATAGTAATAATAAATAGTATCATCTTTAACAATAGCTGACCCAGAATAGACACCGCCTTGTTCAAACTGACTATCAGGATATAAAGCAACTGGTTCATTTTTAAAGGTAACAAAATCTTTAGTACTATAATGCCCCCAGTATTTTTGACCACCTAAACAATTTTCAGGTGAATATTGAAAGTAAAGATGATAAGTACCTTTAAATTGACATAATCCATTAGGATCATTTAGCCAGCCAGTTGCTGGCATTAAATGATATTCAAGACAATATTCATCTTTAACTGCTTGTTTTTCCATATCTTTAATTTGTTTATTCGTTAAACAAGTCATATTATTTCTCCTAATTTAATTTTATAATTGGCTGGTTTAATTCCACATCGCCTTGACTAACTATTTCAAAACTATTTTGACTAGTTAATACAACTGGTGTAGCTGTTGGACAGCCTGCTTCTTCAATCATCTTAAAATCAATTTCCATTAATTTATCACCTTGATTTACTCTTTGCCCTTCACTAACTAATAAATTAAATGGTTTTCCTTCTAATTTTACCGTATCTAGACCAATATGAATTAATAATTCCACACCATCATCACTTTTAATTCCTAAAGCATGCTTAGTTGGGAAAATCATCGTAATTGTTCCGGTAACAGGTGCTGTTAAATAATTATTAGTTGGGAAAATTACAACCCCATCACCCATCATTTTTTGAGCAAATATTTCATCTGGTGCTTCACTAACTGGTGCTACTTTTCCTGCTAATGGTGCACTAATAACTTCAGTTTTAACCTTACTATCAGTAGTTGTATCTTGTGGTAATTCATCAGTTTTTGCTGCTTGTTTTTTTTCATTACGTTTATATAAAACAATAGTTAATGCAAATGCTACCGCAATACTAATAATCATTCCGATTCCAAAATTCAACCAAGAATTTGGATCAATTGAAATAAATCCTGGTAAACCGGCAGCTCCTAAAGCAATGGCAAGAGTTTTAGTTGCTGCTAAATAAGCACTTCCGGCTGCTGAACCAATCATTGCTGCAATAAATGGATATTTAAGTTTCAATGTTAC
The DNA here is from genome assembly GCF_002160675.1 of Erysipelatoclostridium sp. An15. NCBI lineage: Bacteria > Bacillati > Bacillota > Erysipelotrichia > Erysipelotrichales > Coprobacillaceae > Thomasclavelia > Erysipelatoclostridium sp. An15. The sequence continues at coordinate 42,738 of NZ_NFLA01000016.1, read as the reverse complement.
CCCAAACATTGCTGGTTCTGTAATTCCAAGTAATGCTGAAATTCCAGATGCTGAACAAATACTTTTTAATTTTTTATCTTTTGTTATTAATAAAATAGCAATAACTGCTGCCCCTTGAGCAACGTTAGACATTGATGCTGTTGGGAAAATAAATGATCCCCCTGTTGTTTCTACTGCTGCAAGTAATTGAGTTTCTACTGCAATAAAGCTATGATGCATACCGGTTAAACAAATTGGTGCATAGAAGAAACCGAAAATAGCTCCCCCTAACATTCCTAGTGTATTATACATCCAAGAAATTCCATCTGATAATAAAACCCCGGCTTCTCTTAAAATAGGTCCAACAACAATAAATGTAATAAAACCAGTAATCAAAGTAGATAGTAGCGGTGTTGTTAAATTATCCAACCAGATTGGTGTAACTTTATGCAAACGTTTTTCAATGTTTGCTAAAATCCAAGAAACTCCTAAAACCGGTAATACTGTTCCTTGATACCCCACCGCTTCAACTGTTAAGCCAAATAAATTCCAAACAGGTATTTCAACTCCGGCTTTACCATAATCATAAGCATTTAATAAATCAGGATGAACCATGATCATTCCCATAGCAGCTCCTAAATATGGGTTACCGCCAAACTTCTTGGTAGCACTAAAACCTATTAAGACTGGTAAAAAAGTAAATGCCGCATTTGAAAAAATATTGATAATAGATGCTAAATCTGACCATTGTGGATAAGCTTCAATTAAACTTTTACCAGCAAAAAATAACCCTTTAGCGGTTAAGATATTATTGATTCCCATCAATAACCCGCCAGCTACGATAGCTGGAATAATTGGTACAAAGATATCACTTAATAATTGTACTAATCGTTGTAAAATATTGCCCTCTTTTTCTTCTTTTGGTTCTGGGACTGTTTCGGTTTTAATTCCTAAGATATTAGTTACTTCATCACAAACCAGATTAACTAATCCTGGACCTAAAATAATTTGATATTGCCCCTTAGCTAAAAACGTACCTTTAACTACTTCAATATCAGTTAATGCTTCTTCGTTGATTTTACTTTCATCAACTAGATTTAAACGTAATCTTGTAGCGCAGTGCATTGCCCCTGTAATATTACTAGCGCCACCGACATTTTCAATAATGTCTTTTGCTATCTTGTTGTAATCCATTCTCTTTCCTCCTTATGGTATCGGTTCCATGTCTATAATATATACTTCAATTATAGCGGTGTCAATAGTTTTCAATAAAAAAATGGTACCGATACCATAATTATTTAAAAAAAGATGGTATTACCCAAAATACCACCATATTTTTTACTTATTTAAATTTTTAACACTATTACCTGAAATCAAATGATAATTGATTAATTGTAGATTATCAACACGATTTCCTTCAATTAAATCAATAATAGTTTTACCAGCACGAATCCCTGTTTCTTCATTATCAAAACGAATTGTCACTAAACTTGGCGTAATAAAAAGCGAAGTTTCATAGCCGCCAAAACCAATTAATGAAATATCTTCAGGCATATTATACCCTAATTCATTAATGGCTTTTAAACAGCCTAAAGCAATATTATCAGTAGCTCCAATCATTAAAGTTGGCCGTTTTTTCTTTAAATAATCTAAGGCTTTTTTATAAGCTTTTTCAATTGAAAAATCAGTTTCTAAAATATCAACCGTTTCTACACCATAATCCTTTAATCCGTTAATAACACCATCTTTACGATAAATTCCTACCGCTTCATCTTTACCATTTACCCCAACATAACAAACTGAGCGATGTCCCATTTTAGCTCCATATTTACCAACATCATAACCAGCATTATAGTCATCATTAATAATTGAAATACCAGCACCATAACGTTGAGCCACAAATAATAACGGAATATCCAGCTTAGCTGCAATACTTTGATGAGCTAAAGTTACTGTTGTTGCAATTAAAATTATCCCATCAACATTCATGCGCCATAATTGTTCTATCGAGGTTAATTCACGCATCTCATCATGATTAGTATTAATAATCAAAGTTGTATAGCCATGATCTTTTAAATATTGATCTGCCATCATCAAAACCCTTGAGGTTGTAATTGAATCAAGACATGGGGCAACGATCCCAATTACTTTTGAATATTTAGCTTTTAAAGACTGGGCAATAGTACTTGGCTCATAATGACATTCATCGATTATCTTTTTTAATTTCTGTCTTGTTTCTTCTTTTACATAACCACCATTAAAATAACGGGATACGGTACTTTTACCAACTCCAGCCATTTTAGCGATATCACTCATTGTATATTTTTTTTCTTTCACACTTATTACCTCGATTAAAAAAATGACGGGTTTTCCCGCCTGTTGATTTAATTTTACCCTATTTTAAGATTATGGTCAAATAGTTGTCTATCAAATAAAATCAACTTTATTGATCATTTCATGTTTTATTTTTAAATTAGGATGAACATAACGATCCAAAGTAATATTTACACTAGAATGACCTAATATTTCACTTAATGTGCGATCATCCATTCCTGAAGCAATACACAAAGAAGCAAAGGTATGTCTTAAAGTATGAAAATTAGTATCTTTTATTTCTAATTGATTCAATATTTTTTTAAAATATCTAGATAATCGTCTTGGTTCAACCCAATATTCATTATTACTTAAAATAAAATCATTTTCATGAAAGTTACAGCTTTTTAAAATCGGCATCATTATTTCTGGTACTGGAATAATTCTTTTGGATGTTTTTGATTTTGGTGAACTAATGACAATTTTAGTTTTACTACTGGCTTTAGCAACCTGTATGCGTTGTAATGTATATTGGATGTTTATGATTCGCTTATCTAAATCAATATCACTTTTTCTTAACGCACATAATTCCCCGATCCTTAAACCACAACAAAGACTCAAAGCAATTCCAATATTTAGCGGTTCAGGATCATCTTTAACAAAATCAATAATTTTCTGGCAATCTTTTTTCTCTAATACATATAATTTATCATTTGCTTTTTTCTTTTTAGGAAAAACTACATTTGATAACACTTCATTACACATTCCTAGATTATAAGCATATTGAAAAGTCTCTTTTATTACAAACAAAACAGTTTTTAAACTACTTTGTGATAAACCTTTACCATCTTGACGTCCACTAGTTGCCAGCTGTTTTAAAAAACGATTGATTTCAATTGTGTTTAATAATTTAATATCTCTTTGACCTAAAGCTGGTAAAATGTATAGTCTAGCAGTCATTTGATATTTATTAAAACTTTGCGGTTTAACACTATTTTTTATATAACTTAACCAGCCATTACAAACATCTTTAAATAAAACTTCTTCAACTAATTTATCATTACTACATCTTAAAATTTTTACTTCCGGGTAAGTATCAGTAAATACTGATGTATAGATTGCTTTTCCTTGACTATCATATCCTAAAATAATTTTTATTTCATAATTTTTCTTTTTTTCCGCCATAATCTACCTCCTTAATTCTTAATTTCAATTGAAAATTCCCAGAAACAAAAGATTATTAATATCAAATATTTAATGTTTATTTAATCTTTATAATATCATTATCAGCTATCTAATTATACATCAATTTATGATAATGTTGTGATTGATTATGTGATTGATATTGAATTGAATTATGTGATTTTTTTATTGGTTAGTCTATAATCAAAACTTATTTTTAATTATTTATTTTAATTCACTTTAATTATCTTTCTTTTTTTAAAAAAGTGCTTTAAAAATATTGATAATTTTAGCGATTATTCTTGATGTAATCATAAAAAAATGGTATTTTTTAATAGACATTTTATCTAAGGGGGAACTTTATGAATAAAGTAGTAAAATTTGGCGGTTCTTCACTTGCTGATGCTACACAATTTAAAAAAGTAGCCAATATTATTAATAGTGATAAATCGCGACGCTTTGTCGTGCCTTCTGCACCAGGGAAAAGATTTAAAGAAGATACAAAAGTTACTGATCTTTTATATCAAGCATACAATGCTAAAGATCAAGATACATTTAAAAAGACATTTGATTTAATAAAGAAACGTTATCAAGATATTATTGATGAATTAAAATTAGATTGTTCACTTGATAAAGAGTTTGAAGTTATAGAAAAAGCTTTTACTGATAAAATCGGGATTGATTATGCTGCCAGCCGTGGTGAATATTTAAATGGTATTGTTTTAGCTAATTATTTAGGTTTTGAATTCATTGATGCTAGTGAAGTTATCTTCATTGATGAAAATGGTAATTATGATCCTGAAAAAACTGATCCAATTTTATCTAAACGATTAAGTACCGTTAAAAACTGTGTTATTCCTGGTTTTTATGGTTCATTAAATGATGAAAGCAATACAATTAAAACATTTTCACGTGGTGGTAGTGATATTACTGGTTCAATCGTTGCTCGTAATGGTCATGTTGATTTATATGAAAACTGGACTGATGTCTCTGGATTTTTAGTTGCCGATCCACGTATCGTTAAAAATCCTGATACTATTGCAACAATTACCTATAAAGAATTACGAGAATTATCTTATATGGGTGCTAGTGTTTTACATGAAAATTCAATTTTCCCAATTCGTAATGAAGGGATTCCAATTCAAATTAAAAATACTAATCGCCCAGAAGATGAAGGAACATTAATTGTTGAAACAACTTGTCATAAACCAGATCATGTAATTACTGGTATTGCCGGTAGACAAGGGTTTGCAACGATCAGTATTGAAAAAGATATGATGAATAGTGAAATTGGTTTTGGTCGCCGCGTTCTTCAAGTTCTTGAAGATAACCAATTATCATTTGAACATACACCCTCAGGAATCGATACAATGAATATTATTGTTGAAGCTAATAGTTTCATTGACCATGAACAACAAATCTTAGCTGGTATTCATCGCGCTGTCCAACCTGATTCAATTGAATTAGAGTCTGATTTAGCGTTGATTGCTATTGTTGGTCGTGGTATGAAAGATGGTCGTGGAACTGCCGCTAAAGTTTTTACTGCTTTAGCTAAAGAAAATATTAATATTAAAATGATTGACCAAGGATCTTCAGAATTAAATATTATTGTCGGAGTTAAAAATGTGCATTTTAAAAATGCCATTAGAGCTATATATCATACTTTTATCGATGAAGAAAAAAAATCAGGTTTTAACTAACCTGATTTTTTTATACATCTTTCCACATTAACGTAAAACGGATTGCTTTATCCCAGCCTGATAAAAGTTCCTGCCGTTTAGTTTCTTCCATTAATGGCGTAAAATTACGTTCTAATTTCCAATTATCAATAATATCCTGCTTACTAGTCCAAAAATTAGTTGCTAAACCAGCTAAATATGCCGCCCCTAAAGCCGTTGTTTCCACTACCTGAGGTCGATTGACAATACAATTGGAAATATCACTTTGAAATTGCATTAAAAAATCATTTTGACTGGCACCGCCATCAACTTTCAAAGCTTTTAATTGAATACCTGTATCTTCTTGCATTGCTTTTAAAACATCATTTGTCTGATAAGCAATTGACTCTAGGGCTGCTCGAACAAAATGTTCTTTACAACATCCTCTAGTTAAACCAACAATTGTTCCTTTAGCATAAGGATCCCAATGAGGGGCCCCAAGACCAGTAAAAGCAGGAACAATGTATACACCATTTGTATCATCAACCTTAGTTGCATATTCAATTGACTTAGGGGTATCTTCCAGCATTCTCAATCCATCACGAAGCCATTGCATAACCGCCCCGGCAACAAAAACACTACCTTCTAAAGCATAATTTACTTCATCTTTATCACTGGCAGCAATTGTTGTTAGTAAACCATTTTGGGAATGATAGATTTTCTTACCAGTATTCATCAATAAAAAACAACCGGTACCATAAGTATTCTTAGCTTCCCCAGGTTCAAAGCAGCATTGTCCAAATAATGCAGCCTGTTGATCACCAGCAGCACCAGCAACTGGAATATGACCACCTAAAATACCAGCTTTAGTATAACCATAAATACAGCTAGATGGCTTTACTTCTGGTAACATACTGCGTGGTATTTTAAAATAATCCAGCAATTTTTGATCCCAGCAAAGATCATAAATATTAAATAGCATTGTTCTTGAAGCATTAGTATAGTCAGTTACATGTACTTTACCGCCAGTTAAGTTATAAATCAGCCAAGTATCCACTGTTCCAAATAAAAGTCGTCCCTTTTCAGCTAGTTTGGCTGCACCAGGAACATTTTCTAAAATCCAGGCAATTTTCGAAGCTGAAAAATAAGGATCTGGAATTAATCCGGTAGTTTTAATAACATATTCTTCTAATCCATCAGCTACCAATTGTTCAATCATCTTAGCACTGCGCCGACACTGCCAGACAATTGCATTATAAATCGGTTCACCAGTTTCTTTGTCCCAAATAATCGTTGTTTCCCGCTGATTAGTTATTCCAATTCCGGCAATATCTTCTGCTTTAATACCTTTTTTAGCCATAGCTTCACTAGCTACTGCTAACTGTGATGACCAGATTTCCATTGGATTATGTTCAACCCAGCCTGGTTTAGGAAAAATCTGTTCAAATTCTTTTCTGGCAATTGCTTTTATATTACCTTGATGATCAAATATTATACAACGTGAACTTGTTGTTCCTTGATCTAAAGCCATTACATATTTAGCCACTTTTTGTCCTCCTCAATAATATTAAAATGTTAGTTCTTTACTAAATTTTAACATAAACTAAGTAAAATAAGTATCTCTTTTAAATACTCAAAGACAAAATAGTAACTTTATCCCATCAATATTTAAGCTGGACTTTTTTTAGAATTAAAGACAATTAACATTGTTATCGCCCCAAGAATCAAAATACAACCAATTAATTTAAACATCGATAATTGTTCACTTAAAATAATAATACCAAAAATAACACTCGTTACTGGTTCAAACATACTTAATATTGATGCTGTAGTTGCACCTAAATATTTAACCCCTTGTTGTAAACAAATAATCCCAATAATTGATGTTAAAATTGCAATTATAAATGAATAACCATAAGCTAATCCTGGCAAAATTAAAACTAATTGTCCAGTAATAACTCCTATTATTAACAAAGCAATAGCAATTACAATTGCAAAATAAAAATTCAAAACATAAGGATTAAGACTCTGTAATCCTAGCTTTTCAATTCCAACCATATAATAGGCAAATGTTATTCCAGAAAACAAAGCCAAAAAAATTCCAAAAAGTGATGAGCTGCCTACTTCAATAAAAAATAAGATTCCAATACTAGCAACCACTAAACAATATTTAACTACTTTTGTCAGTTTTTCATGATAATAAAAACAACAAATCAAAGATACAAACATTGGATATAAAAAATGCAAAACAGTAGCACTACCTACTTGAATATAACTATATGAAGTATATAACATGGCAACTGTTAATGCTGTTCCAACGATCCCAACTAAACAAATCTTTTTGAGCTGTTCAATTGTAATACGATAGTTTAATTTTTGCAATTTAATAATAATAAATAATATCGGTATAACAAATAAATGTCGATAAAAAGCCATCGTAATGCCATTGCTTCCCATCGAATATGTCATTTTAGCAAGTATTGGTGTAAAACCAAAAATCATTGCTGATAAAATTGTCAAAAAATAACCTTTTGCTTTCATTTTCCCTCCAAAAAAATAGATGTGTTTTTAACACATCTATTATCCCAAATCTTCACCATTAGTTTCAATAACTTTTTTATACCAATAGAAAGATTCTTTTCTTCTTCTTGAAAAATCACCAGTTCCATCATCGTATCTTTCTACGAAAATAAATCCGTAACGTTTTGCCATTTCACCAGTTGATGCTGAAACAAGATCAATACATCCCCAAGGAGTATAACCACGTAAATCAACGCCATCTAACAGTGCTTCATGCATTTGTTGAATATGTTTTCTTAAATAATCAACACGGTAATCATCTCTTACTTTACCATCATCATCGATTTTATCAAAAGCACCTAATCCATTTTCAACAACGAAAATTGGTTTTTGATAACGATCCCAGATTTCATTTAATGAATAACGTAATCCTTCAGGATCAATTTGCCATCCCCAGTCACTAGCTTTTAGATATGGATTTGGTACCCCACCTAAAATATTTCCTTTACCAGCTATTTGTTTTTCTGGATCAGCAGTTTGACAATTTGACATATAGTAAGAGCATGTATAGAAGTCTACTGGTCCACTAGCTAAGATTTCTTCATCACCAGGTTCCATTTTAATTTCAATATTATTTTCTCTAAAATATCTCTTGATATAATTAGGATATTTACCACGGCATTGAACATCACTACAGAACCAGTTCATTAAATGATTCTTTTGCTGGTTTTCAACTTGATCAGCTGGATTACATGTTAATCCATAGCTTGTTGCCATGATTTGCATACATCCAATCTTATTTTCAGGATCAATTTCATGAGCCATTTTTACCGCTAAAGCACTTGCTAAAAATTGATGATGTAATCCTTGGAAACGGTTGTTTGGAATATCAACTTGATTCATGAAATCCATTGGTTTGATTTCATTTAAAATTCCTTGACCTAAAAATGCTCCCATAGCAGTTGTTGCTGAATTAATTTCATTAAATGTTAGCCAGTATTTTACTTTTCCTTTATAACGAGTAAAAATTGCTTTACAGAAATTCAAATAACAATCAATCATTCGACGATCTACCCAAGAATTCCATTTCTTAGTTAAATTAAATGGTACTTCATAATGTGAAATAGTAACCATTGGTTCAATATTATATTTCAAACATTCGTCAATTAATTCTTCATAGAATTTTAAACCTTCTTCATTTGGTTCTGTTTCATCACCATTTGGGAAAATTCTTGTCCATGCAATAGAAAAACGATACATTTTAAATCCCATTTCTGCAAATAGAGCAATATCTTCTTTAAAACGATGATAATGATCAATTGCATCATGTGAAGGATAAAAAGTCCCTTCTTCTAATTCAGGTGTAATTCTTTTACTTCTAGTAGCAGTACCACCAGTACAAATATCAGGACAAGAAACACCTTTTCCGCCTTCTTGCCAGCCACCTTCTAATTGATTAGCAGCAGTAGCGCCACCCCAATAAAATCCTTTCGGAAAACTCATATAATACCTCCTTGTTTATTTATTGTTTCTATTTTATCTTAAATTATCGTTATTTACACAAAAATTTCATTGTTTGAAAATATAATCTTGCTAATAATCTAAAATATTTTGCCAGATAACTTTACATCGATATATTAAAAACCACATTGAATGTGGCTTTTAATATTTGCAGACATATTCTATTTTACTTTACTAAACTACCTTAGTATTTTATAAATCAGCAAAAAACTAATCATTTAAATTATAGTAACTTTTCAACTTCATCAATAACCTCATTTAATGAAGGTACTGTTTTATAAAGAAGCTTATTAATATCATCACCATGTTTAACTAAATCAGGGACACAAATTACTTTAATTTTAGCATTAGATGCTGCCAAAATTCCATTGCGAGAATCTTCTAATACTAATGCATCTTCATTATTTATATGTAAATGTTCTAGTACTTTTAAATAAATATCAGGACTAGGTTTACTATGTTCGACTTTGTCACCGGAAATAATATAATCAAATAAACTACCATCGATATTAGCTAATTTATTATAAGTATCGATAGTTTCTCTTTTAGAACTAGAAGCAATGGCAATTAAAATATTTTTTTGTTTTAAATATGCAATCAATTCTCTTAATCCTGGTTTAACTTTAATGCCATTGTTCAAAAGATAATCCATTCGCATTTTACGTGATTGTAAACTGATTTGATCATAAGGATAATCTGGTCCAAATTTTTCTAAAACCTTTTTACGATGATCGTTAATATTCATCCCAATTGAATTTAATGCAAACTCTTTGTCAATTTCATAGCCATATTGTAAAGCTGTCTCTAACATACATTTCATCCCAATTGGTTCAGTATCATACATTAAACCATCCATATCAAATATTACTAATTTTAAACTCATTATATTTCCCCCCATAAAAATATTTATGCGCTAATATTTTACTATATTATCTTTAATATTACAATTTATTGCCTGTTATTATAAGTATCAACGATATTTAATTTTTATATTTAGTAAGCTATAATATTTTTATAATTTAATTAAGGGAGTGAAAAATAATGATTGCTGTTTGGATCGTTGCAATATCATTTATTACTGTTGGACTTATATACAGTATTCCAAAATACTATAAAATTTTTTCCTGTCGCGCTAAAACAACCGGCACTTTATTAAAATCACAAAAATCTTTAACAAGCGACAATAAAGCAATTAAAGCAACTTATGAATACTATGTTGATGGAAAGAGATATCTTGGTACTACCGGCTGGTCTACTTTTGCTATTTTTATTAGTGGTAAAGAATATATTGTAAAATACAACCCTAAAAAACCAGAACAATCTTTTATTAATATGAGTGGTATTTATATTAATTGCGCTATTGGAACATTATTTATTGTTGTTGGAATCATTGTTTTTATCATCGGAATTATTCTTTTATCAATATTATAAAAAAAAGTTAGGGCTGGGAGACCCTAACTATTGTGGGGAGGGAAGAATTGCTTCTTCCTTCATTGTGCATAGAGCACATTTTTGGGATAAAGTGGTTCATTTAAGAACCATCTATATGATAACACATCTTGAATAAAAAAGGAATTATTTTGACGTATATTTTATCTTTATTTATTTTTAGCGCCAATTTCTACCATCACTGCGTCGTAATAATTCATCGATTAAAAAGTCTAAATGTTCTTGATTTTCTGCTCGCACCATGAAAACATGATTTCCCATCGCTGCGCTCAATGCTTCAGGAACATCAACATCAAGCATCACTAAATCACCATATTTTTGATTAATTTGATCATTGCTTAACATATAATCAATACCATCACGACGACCAATATAAGCTACTAAATATTTTTGTTTTACATCCATGAAACATTTATCATAGATAAGCATATCTGCCCAAATTGTATAAACATCTGTTTCATAACTAAAATTAATCATATCTGGCATATAAGCACCAGGAGCGCGCATATTTACTTCCAAGCCAACTAAATCACCTTTTTTTCCAAGTCCTTCTTTATCAGCATCTAACCTAAAGAATTCAAAATGGAAAAAACGACTACGAGTATCAAAAGCCTGGACTACTTTTCTACCCACTTCTTCAATATCACTACCAGCTACAAAACGATTACAAAAAGCAGTATCACAATTTTCATTAACATTATCCATGATTGAATTTAACATGATCGTACTATTAGCAATTAAAATATTTTTATTGCTATCAGTAATACCATCATAGGTTTCAACATGGCCATTAACATACTCTTCCATAATATAAACTCGATTATCTTTAGTTGCAAAGAAATACTCTAATTCACTTTGATCTTTTAGTTTATATGTTGAAGAAGCACCAACACCATTATCTGGTTTGACAACAATTGGATAGCCTACTTTTTCAACAAAAGCTAAAGCATTTTCAAAAGTATCTACCAAACAATAACGAGCGGCATTTAAACCAATGCTTTTGTAGATATCTTTCATTTTTGATTTATATTTCATTACTGCCAAATCTTCATATTTAGTACCGCTATTAATATTAAAATCTGTTCTAATTCGCGCATCTGTTTCTAACCAATATTCATTCTGGCTTTCAACAAAATCGATTCTACCATATTTACTAATATAATAGGCAACTGCTTTATAAACCTCATCATAATTTTCTAAGCTATTTACGCGATAATATTCGCTTAAACTATCTTTAGTTTCATTACTAATTTCACTATAATTAGCATCCCCAATTCCTAAAACATTGACACCACGAATTTTTAATCGTGAACAAAAATTGTGAAAATATAATGGAAAATGCGGTGAAATAAATACAACATTCATAATTTTCATCCCCCTATAAAATATGATTTAAGAAATATGGTAACTGAACTTGCCACCAGTCCCAATCATGGTTAACATCATATCCCCAAAAATCGATCCAGGCAGGAATATCTTTATATTCCAATAACTCTTGCATCCGACGAGTTGAATAAATCATTTCATCTTCCCAAGCACCTTGACCACAACATAAAATAATATCACAATGACGATACATTTCTACGTATGGATGATCATAAGACATCCCTTGTAAATATTGAATTGGGCTATTGTTGTACAATCTTTCATCATGATAATCCCCAAAGAATAAATCACTATCATAATAACCACTTAAACAAATACACCCTTTAAAAACATCAGGCCGTCTAAACATAAAGTTACAAGCATGGCTAGCTCCCATTGAACAACCTGTTGTATAAATTTTTTGACCAGTACCATTAATTTCAAAAATCCGTGGTACCAACTCATCCATAACATAATAATACCATTGTTCCATCATATAAGTACGATGATTATTGTCGCCACCTTCATCAGACCAGCATTCACTATCAATACTATCTAAACAGAAAACCTGAACTAATCCGGCATCAATTTTATCGGCAATAACATTAATCATCCCAAAATTTTCAAAGTCAAAGAAACGTCCATCTTGAGCTGGAAATACTAATAAAGGAATCCCCGCATGTCCATAAACCTTATATTCCATATCTCGATTTAGACAATCACTATGTTCTTTATAATATTCAACTTTCATTTCTAAACCTCCTTCAATACTTTATCAACAAAGTCATGGACTTCTTCTAATGTTTCAAAGCGAGCTGTATAAGTATAATTACCCATTGCTCCTGATAAAATATCAGGCATTCTTTCATTCATTAAAATATGTGAACCATACATTGCCATTAAAGCATCATTGTTGTAATAATATTCTTTACCATCTCTTCGACCACAGTATACACAATGATATGGACGATTAGTATAATAATCACTATGGTTATAAACAACCATATCGGCATAGATATTATAAATATCAATATCATTAGCCCAGTCCATCATATCTGGCGTATATCCTCCAGGTGGCCGCATATTAACTTCTAATCCGACAAAATCACCTTTATTACCAAGTCCTGGCCGGTCTTCTAATAATTGGAAGAATTCACAGTGAAAGAATCGTGCATTCAATGGAAATTCTTTAACAACACTGCGACCTAATTTTTGTAATTGTTCTGGAATCTGACGCAATGAATAATAATGCATACCAGTATTATTATTAACTACATCCATAATTGAATTTGGGAAAACATGGCTAGTTTCAAAAATCACTTCATGATCTTTATTAGCTAAACCATCATATGAAATGATCAAGCCATTAACAAACTCTTCCATAATATATTGAGTAATATGATCAATTTGATAAAATTGTTCTAATTCTTCATAATTACTAATTTTATATGTAGCTGCTGCCCCAACACCATTATCTGGCTTAACGATAACTGGAAAACCTACTTCTTCAACAAACTTCTTCCCATTTTCTAAAGTATCAACTAAATGATAACGAGCTGTTTTAACTCCTGCTTTTTCATAGTAAGCTTTCATACCAGATTTTGTTTTGAAGATTTTAGTAACATCTTCTTTCATTCCGGTATTAATATTAAAATCTGTTCTTAGACGAGCATCTAACTCTAACCAATATTCATTATTAGATTCAATCCAATCAATTTTTCCATATTTGCTTGCAAGATAAGCAACACAACGATAAACATGATCATAATTTTCCATGTTATTTACATAACAATATTCAGTAACTGAATTTTTTAATTCTTCGCTGATATGTTCTTCTGGCATATCCCCGATTGCTAAAACATTGACCCCATGATTTTTCATTCGATCACAAAAATTCCAATAATTTTTTGGAAACATCGGTGAAATAAACAAAAAGTTCATAAGTCCCCTCCTTTTTTTATTTATCTTAACATGATTATAACATATATCTAATTTATATAGCAAAATAAAATCGATAAAGCCGAAATTTTGATATAAAAATTTATTATTTAAACAATAAATCATTCAAAAAATAAAAATATTATCATATTGCAACATAAAAAAAATAGCACCGGTTAAAAAAGGAGCAAAAGGAATATAGCTGTGCATGGTCGTTTTCTTTAATAACAATAAAAATAATGAATAAATACCCCCAGTAATAATCGCAATCATAAAAGCTATAATAATATTATTAAATCCAAGTAAAATACCAGAAACAAACATTAATTCAATATCACCAATACCAAAACCATCTTTAATAAATATATTGATCCCCATCATCAAACTGCTTATTACTAAACTACCAGCAATCATATCTAAAATATCAAAGCTTGTTAATAAACGATAAATGATCGTTAATATAAATAAGATAAAAATCGTGATATCATAAATATTAAATGTTTTTAGATCAATTAAAGCAATTACAAGTAATAACATTGATATAAAATAAACAATGATCATTTTATAAAAAACATATTGATAAAAACAATAAACGAATAAAATACCACCAATAACTTCAATAACTAAATGACTAATCCTAATCTTCTTTAAACAATAACGACATCTTCCTTTTAAACAAAGATAACTAATAATCGGTAATAAATCATACCATAATAACTGATGATAACAATTAGGACAATAACTCCTTCCTTTCATTATTGATTCATTTAATGGTAATCGATAAATAACAACATTAAAAAAACTACCAAAACAAGCACCAATAAAAAACAAAGATATCCAAAACATAATTTTCCTCCTACTTTAAATATTTATATAAATATATATCCTGGAAAATTAATAATTACTTTTATAAAGTATAAAAAAGAATATTTATATATGTTAAAATAGTGATGAATTTTAAGAAAGGATTACTATTATGAAAGATATACTTAAAAAAATATCTCATGGTCGTTTAGAACCATTATTTTATATTTTATATAAATTATTTATTAATTTAGAGTATCTTGTTTTAACAATCTCCTGGTATTTAAAAGGACTACGTAAACCTAATCAAGAAGATATTGACTTAGTTGTTGAAAATGTCACATTTATCTATAAATCATTTGAAAGACAGGCAATGGCTAAAAAACTATATCAAAATATTCAAAAATACTATCCTAACGCTAGAGTAATAATTAGTGATGATAGTTTTAAACCATTAAAAATAAAAGGTCAAAACTTAAAAATAATTCATTTACCATTTAATAGTGGTTTAAGCAAAGGCTTAAACGCAGCATTAAACGAAGTAACAACACCATATGTAATGCGCATGGATGATGATGAATTATTGACATTACGAAGCAATATTGCAGATGAACTTAGATTTTTAAAGCAGCACCAAGAAGTAGATTTAGTTGGATTTGGGGTTTTATCAACACCTAAATGTGAAGACCCTAAAAAAAGTTCTCACTTATATTATAAACAGTTAATGCAAGAAGCTTTAAAACCATTAAAAATTCCACATTTAACTAAAATTGATGAAACTCATTTTGTTGTCGGTAAGACTGCAAATATCTTTTTAGCTAGAAGTGATAAGTTAAAAGAAATTGGCTGGGATGATAATATTCGTATTCTTGATCATAATGATTTTTTTGTCCGAGCTGCCGGTAATATCGTTAGTGTTATTAATCCTACTACCGCTATTTTTCACTATCACAATCAATTTGATAACAACTACCAGCAATATCGTAGTGATATTCAAAAAGATCGCGATTATATTCGTAAAAAATATTCTTAAAGACAAATGGAGAGTTTATGAAAACAGTTGTTAGTGATTTAGATGGTACTTTATTAGCTGATGGTAGTCTTAATAAAGAAACAATTGCTGTATTAAAAGAATTTCAAAGTAAGAATCGGTTAGTTTTAGCTACAGGAAGAAATTTTGAAAGTGTTAAATGGATAGTTGATGAATTGGAAATGGAAAAGTATCAAACTGGTGCTTTGATATTAATTAATGGTTTAGCTTTTTATGATTTTAAAGACCGTGAATATATTTATTTAAATTCATTTGATTTAAAGGAAGTAAAAAAGATCATAAAGATAGCCTATCGCCTATTTTTTAGAGTTACTGTTGTTTGTCAAAATGAACGAATTACATTATCAAGTCTTTATGATAAAATATTTTATATATTGCGTTATTTAATTAAACATAAGCCAATTCCTAAACAAAATAATAAAGCTGTTTACAATCAAGTAGAAAAAATTGAACTAGGTGGTACTATCTTTTTCAACTTCTTTTTTAAACTATTAAAAAAACGGCTTTATAATTATGAAGTCGTTCGTGTTAGTCAATATTGGATTGAGATTTTACCAAAAGGAACTAATAAACTAAATCAGCTTAAATATTTAGTTAGTAAATATCATATTGATCAAAATGATTTATATGTTTTTGGTGATGGGGAAAATGATATTGAAATGTTACAGTATGCAAATAATAGTTATGCACCTGAAAATGCTTTGATTGAAGCTAAAAATGCTGCTCATTTTAAATGTGAATCATGTAATAATAATGGTGTTATTAAAGTTATTCAAAATATAATCAAAAGATAAAAAATCCAGGATTTCCTGGATTTATTCAGTTGGATGACGATCACCTAAAAGATAGTCTTCAACATGTTCAAAGATATATTTAATTGAAAGTGGTAAACGACCTGTTAATGAACTAAAATCACTAACTGGTACATCTAAATAACCTTGCGTTACAGTAGTTCCAAAAGTAACCATTCCTTCAGATGTAGCTTGAATTGGACTTTTAGAAAAATCACCATCAGTATCACGAGGAACTCCGATTGAATCAAAGTAAGCATATAACTCATCATCTGTTAATTTAGTATATGTAATATTATTATTAGTAACTTCATTTCCTATCGCTAGAAAATCACTATAAGATATTGGTTCTAAACCATTAATATTTAAAATTTCCCGATGTAATAGATGATTGTTTAAAGCACAGGCAGCAGCATAAGCACAATCTTTAAGAGAAATAAACCATACTCTACCATCACCCATATTTTTAGAAATAGTTTTTTCACCAGCAGCTACAGCACGCATATAATCACTAGTAAAAGCTTCTACAAATAATGAATTACGTAAAATGATATAATCTAATGGTGAATTTTGAATAATTGCTTCTGTATAAGAATGGTCAACATTTTCAATACTAGGATTAAAAGGATGAGCAGCTGATAAAACTGATGTATAAATAATCTGTTTTACATTAGCCTGCATACAGGCATCAACAACATTTTTATGAGCTATTCTACGTTTTTCACCAACAAATGGCATTGAGATTAATAATACTTTATCAGCATCTTTAAAAACATCAACTAAACCTGCAATATCATTGAAATTAGCTTTGGCAACTGCAATTCCCATTTCTTGATATTCTTTTAATTTTTCAATTTTTGGGGCTGTAAAAACTAAATCTTTTTTATCTACTAAATCTAAAACATATTTAGCCACTAACCCACCAAAATTTCCATCGACTCCATTAACAACAATCTTACTCATTTTATTACCTTCTTTTTTATGAATCTGTACTATTACGTTGTCCTACTTGATAATCATCAGCATGTTCAAACATGTATGAAACAGTTCTTGGTTTATCACCTGTTAACCATTCAAAAACATTAGTATGAGTATTCATTTTTTCTAATCTGATTGCTCTTGCAAAAGTAACCATTCCATCTGATGAATAAGGAGCAACAGAATCTTCTTCAAAATGTCCATCAGTATTTCTAGGTACCCCAGTAGCATCAAATGCTGCATATGTTTCTTCTTCAGTTACATTATTAATTCCGATATTTAATTTTGTAGCTTGATTGCCAGCTTCAACAAATTCTTGTAATGTAAGTGATTCAGGACCATTGATATTTAAAGTTGCATAATGTAAATCTTCTCTTACTAAGGCATACATAGCAGCTTTAGCACAGTCTCTTCGAGAAATATAAGACATATGTCCTTCACCTTGACAGCTAGTCATCATATTACCAGTATCTTGAGCAGCAAAATAACTAGTAATCATAGCTTCAGCATATTGTGAATTACGTAAGAAAACAAAATCAACATCTAAATTAGCGATATAGTTTTCAGTATAAGCATGATCAATTTTTTCAATACTTGGATTTTCTTCATCTTGAGCATTTACTAATGAAGTATATATGATTTTTTTAACCCCTGCTTTAATTGCAGCATCGACAGCATTTTTATGAGCATTACGTCTTTTTACTCCTACAAATGGTGAAGAAATAATTAAAATTGCATCGCCACCTGCAAAAGCTTCTTCTAATCCTTCACGATGATTAAAATTAGCTACCCGACAATCATATCATTTTTCTTGCCATTGTTTTAAACCATCTTCAAAAGGACAAGTAAAAATCAAATTTTCTTTTGATGTTAATTTTTCAATATGTGTAGCAACATAATTTCCAAAATTTCCATCAACACCTGTTACAATAAATTTTCCCATTATTATTCCCTCCTATTTTGTTAACTCTATGATAGCACTTTCATTTTAATAGAAAAGTCCTCAAAAAATTATAAAGACTATAAGTTTTGCTTATAGTCTTTATAATAATTATTTACTTCATTAACAAATAATGGTACTAATTCTTTAGGATTATTTCGATAATAACCAACCGCATAATCAGCATGATGATGACTATTTTCTAATGGGATAGCTTTAACATTATCGTTTTCACTAATGACTTCAAACGCTGAAAATCCAATTCCTTCTTCTAATTGGATTGCTAAAATGAAATCATTTTGATTATCTACTTCTTTAACGATATTAGGATGAATACCATCTAGTTCAAAAGCATTCATGAAATCTTCGTAAAAATGATTACCGACTTTTTTAGATAATACTACAATTGGTTCATCTTTGATATCATTAATTGAAACTAGTTTATTTTGGCTTAAACGATGATTTAATGAGGTTACAACACATACATGTGAAGAAAGAATATTATAGTAATTTAAATTAGATACATATCTAAAATCATTTACTGATCCAAAACCAACATCAATAGTGCCCTCTTTTAATTGTTTAATACAATCTTGTAATGTTACTACTTTGACATCAAAAGATACTTGGTATTGTTTTTTAAATCTATTAATAACGATTGGAATAAAACTTTTTTCAAAAGAACTTGTAATTCCTATAATTATTTTATTTTCTTTCTTTAAGGTCATTTCAGTTATCTTTTTATATTCTTTTTGATAATAGTCATCTAATTGTTTACATAACTTATAATATTGTTCTCCTTCTTTTGTTAAAGTGGGAACATAGTTTTGTCAATCAAATAATTTAAAACCTAATTCATCATGTTCTAATTTTGTAATCTGTTGAGAAATAGCTGATTGCGATAAATAATGCTTTTTGGCTGCTGCTGAAAAATTCCCTTGTTCAACGACTGAAATGAAATAATAAATATATTGTTTAAACATAATATCACCAATAAAACTATAACATAGAATATTGATAAATATCAAAAAACTGATATAAAAAAAGACTTACCAGATAGTAAGCCTTTAATCGATTTCTTTAATTTTTTTACTGATACTGATTTCAGGATGGGTCTTTTCCCTGTCAAAATATCTGATGATCCGCTCTATCGCTGTTTCGATCCCGCCTGTCTTTGGTGCCTCAATGATCAGAAAATACTGTGTCGTGCTGTACTGTGAAAAGATATCGCTTTTTCTAAGATTCTTCATCATGATATCTTTCAACCGCTGCGATTCTTCGCTCATCGCATTTTCTTCACTGCTCTGACCGCTTAGCGTAAGCATCACCAGTGCCCTTTTATGATCGCTGCTTCTGGTGTCTGCAATATTTAACCGATAGATCCTTTTGAATACATAAAAGTCGCAGTAAAATGCGCCTTTCAATGTATCGCTGCTTTCTAAAAAGTCTTCGATGCTGATCGTATCAAGCTGTACCTGCGGTCTTTCATCAAGACATTTCTGATATAGCTCCTTTATCTGCGGTGCTGTCTCGATCCCGTAAAACAGATAGTAACTGTTCATCAGTTCCTGATAGTACTTTAATGCTCTGTCTGTTTCCTTAAGATGATAATAGGCATTCATCTTTTTGATGAACAGTAATTCGTTTTCGATTCCGGCAAGATGCGGATGTCCGGTCAGTTCCACGATCTCCTGAAACCGCCCTTCGTTTTCCAGCTTATCGATGGTCTGGAAAAGTGCATCAAAGCAGTTCTTTATCAGTTTCCTGTTTAACTGTCCGATCCATTCATTATCCTGAAGCTCCGGTAAAAACGGATTTTCAAATTTATCTGCCAGCCAACAGCAGTCCCGATACTGACTGTCGGTGTCGTTTCCTTTCATTATCCTTTCGCTCAGTTCCATTATCTCTTCATAATCCACCTGGCATTTGACTGCCGGATTCCAGAAATAGCTGTGCCCTTTTGACAGGATGCACGGCTCCTTGGCATACAGTTTCTTCAGATCCTTGCGGGCACGGTATACCAGGTTCCTCAATGCTCCGATCGTTACCTGATCTTCCTTATCCCCCCACAGATAGGAGATCAGCTGTCTTGACGTGATGTTTTTATCACGGTTTAAGATCAGATAGATGATCAGCAGCTCTACCTGGCGGCTTCTTTTCCCCTGCTCCGGAAAGACGTTCTTTGAATAGTTTATCTCCAGTATGCCTAAAGTTTTAACATTAAAACTTTTATACATATATCGTTTTCCTCCGTTTGTCTTGATATTTATTTATGACCGTAACCATAGCCGTAACCATAGCCGTATCCGTAGCGGTGATGCTCGCTGCCAAATACTGACGCTCTGGCCTGATTGATCACTGTCCCCATGATATATGGAAGATGTTCATTTAATTCTTCCAGTGAATCCAGGATATCCGCTTCGCTTGCATGATCCTGCTTGATAACGATCAGTCCGGTATCACAGTAGCGGCTGATGATCAGTGCATCTTCTAATATATAAAGCGGCGGTACATCCAGGATCACATATTCATAGTGCTCTTTCAATGCTCTGATCAGTTTTTCCAGAGATGGTCTTGACAGCAGTTCCGGAGCATTTTCATAGGAATCCACACCATAGATCACATCAAGCGGATAATCCTGATACTGATTGATGACCTCTTCCAGTACGTATTCCCCTTTTAAATAGCCGCCGATATTTCCGCTTAATTCATCTTCCTCCAGTATCCTTAAGACACTTGGATTTCTAAGGTCAAGATCGACCAGAACGGTCTTATGTCCCTTGTCGGCTAGTGAAATGGCGATATTGGATGCCACCATTGATTTGCCTTCATTTGGCAGGACGCTGCCGACCATGAATACCCTGCTCTGGTTCTTTTTGTTTTCCTGTTCAAACCGCAGTCTCAGATCATGAAACGACTGCCGGAACGAATACTGGATCCTTGGATTGGACAGCAGCAGTTCCAGCTGTTTTGATTTTCTTTTTCTTCTGACATTCAGATACGGTATCTTAGTGATATTGTTTAAATGTAGGACATTTTTTACATCTTCACTGTCGATGATCGTATGTCTGAAAATGATCACGGCAAAACTGATAACCAAACAGATAATGATTCCGATTGCCAGTCCCATGATCCCGTTACGAAGATAATCAGGATAGGCATCCGGTGCTTTAGCTACTGCCGGTGTATCCAGTAACGAGATCTCTACATCGCTCATTACCAGATCGGTTACCTGATGATAGTTGTTTAAGATACAGCTGGCTACATGGAATGCCGTTTCTCCGTCCTTTGCTGTTACATGCAGCTGCACCAGATTGGTATCCGGTATCTTGGCAAGCGATATCGATATATCCTGCAGACTGACACCTAATCCTTCCTGGATGATCTGCTGCATCATCGGTCCGGTCATCAGACCGTTGAAAGTTGTAAACATATCATCGTTTTCATCATTTGTGGCAAATATATTGTCCTGGTCCTGAGTATGTACGACAAATACAGCTTCCGAACTGTATGTCGTTTCAAAGAAGAAGACTGTCCTGATCTCCATTATCGCGATCATGATCACGATGATCAGGATAAACAGTTTCTTCAGTTTTAATACTGTCCTGAAAAAGTAGTCAACATACTTTGTCAGATCGATCTTTTCAGCATTGTTATCCTGCATGGTCATTACCTCCTGCTGTAACGGTTGTATCCATAGCGGTAACCGTAGATTTTTCGATTTCTGCTCAGATCGGCAACACTTGAATTATAGATGCAGCCGATCAGATTGTTTTTAGCCTGAACGATTCTGGTGATCGTTTCATTGATAAGGGTAAGCGTTGCTTCGTTCTGTTTTACGACCAGAAGTGAAGCATCGACCCATTCATTGATGATCAGCGGTTCATTGATCCCGTATGCCGGCGATGTATCGATGATCACAAGATCAAATTCCTTTTTAGCTTCTTCGATCAATCCTTTAAGTCTGTCCTGGATCAGTTTTTCACTGTTTTCCAGGTCCTGTTTAGCGCATAAGACAGACAGGTTCTGTTTTTCCAGATAATCGATCTGGCTTTCCCAGCTCTGTTTTCCTTCTAAATACTGATTGATGCTGCGGTCGGTCCTGATCTGAAATATCTTATGCAGTGACGGCTTTCTTATATCCCCGTCGATGATCAGTACTTTATGCCGGTTCTGGCTCAATGATAAAGCCAGATTGGCTGCGATCGATGATTTGCCTTCGTTTTCAACCGAACTGGTGATCATGAAGGTACGGTAGCCGTGTTTCTCGGCTGAGCTTTCGATCCGGCTCCTTAATTTCTTGACCGCTTCCTTATAGGCAAAGCTTGTTTTTAATGATGTTATTAAAATTGCATCCTTGCGGTGACGGCCGTGTTTTTTATGTTCCTTTGGTATCCTTGCAAACAGACGGCAGTCGGCCTGTTTTTCTATATCGTTTGCTGTCTTGACCGTTGGTCTTAGATAGATGATGAAAGCATAGATCAGGATAAAGACAAAGCTGATGATCACGCCTAGTCTAAGGTTCCTGAAATGGCCATTGGCTACGACCGGACTTTCATTCAGCTGTGAACGCTGCAGCACATCAAGTTCATAAGACAGATGATACTGAGCAGCATTGTTTACATACCATTCGGTAAGATATTCCAGAGAATAATAGGCTTCTCTTTTGGTCGGTGCCGTTACCGAGATATTAACGATATTGGTCTGATTCTGACTGGATACATTGCATGTGTATTCGACATCATCGACGTTCATCTTTTCCTTTATATAGTCCTTAACGACCTGACCGTTGAAAATATAGTCTAATGTCGTAATATATGACTGGGCCTGTTCCAGCTGGCTGTAGGTATTTTCCTCTAATACCAGGGCAGCCTGCATCGTTGACATATACTCAGGTGCATATGTCAGCGTCTTAAAGACATCGACACCGATCGCACAGATCAGGATCCAGATAAACAGTATCCCTGATTTCTTTATAAGCGAGGCTGCTGTACATTCGATCTTCTGTAACAGATCATTATTCTGTTTCTGATTATTCATGTCTTACCCCCTACTGAGCAATTACTACCAGTTTGGTATAACCGGTGTCTGCTCCCTGTGAAATTCGATAGATAAATTCATATGTACCAGGTGCGGATGGATCATAGTTGTTCGTTACTTCGATCTCTTCTTCTAATGAACTGTCGCTCACTCCCGCAAACGTTACATTCGATACATACTGCATCGGACGGATCGCTGTCCCGACCGGTACCCTGATCAGATACTCTGTCAGCTCTATTTCGATATTGCTCTGACTGTTTAGATAGGTTCCTTTTAGCCGCAGCGATGAAGCAGTACCGCAGCTGTCGGTTACTGAAAAAGTTGCCCACAGTTCACTGTCATTTGTATATTCAACGTTTTCAATCGCTATCTGCGATGTAAGATCACCGTCAACGACACTGCTGGCACTGACATAATCCTTTAATGAATCATTTGATTCAAGATACTGGAAGGCAAGTGCTTTAGTCAGTGTGATCTGCGGTGCCTGATAATCGCTGTAGCTTAGCTGTCTGGTCGCTCTGATCAGATTGTCATCGCTGTCAAAAACAGCATAGGTGATCGTTCTGGTCTGGTTTTCCTGAAAAGCAGAGATGCTTTCGATAAACACCTGTGAGGTAAGATCGCCGTCTTCCTCGTCGCTGGCACTTACATCCTGCAGCAGCGTCGATTCTTCGCTGGTCACACTTACGGTCAGCGGTGTCTGAGGTACCGTGATCTGCGGATCATGTCCGACCTTGTCATCACGTCCCTGGATAAATATAAATCCTACGTAACCGATAATTAAAAGGATTCCTAAAATAAAATATTTACAGTTTTTCTTCACTCTTTCATCCCCCTTATATCAACGTTCCTTAACATCTTAGCAGCATTGTCATTGAAGATCGCTTCACTGTAATCTCTGCCGTAAAGCTCCTTTACAAACTGATAGTCACGGTACATCCGGGCACTGCGATGGATTGGATGATGACCGTCGCTTCCGGCAAAGGATATTAAATGTGCTTCCAGCAGATCCATGACCGTATCTCTGGCCATCATACCGTATTTTCCAAAGACACTGCCCTTGTTCATCTGCAGCAGTGCTCCTGAAGACACCAGATCCTTAGCCAGATGATCGGATACCTGGATGCTTTCATAGCGCTCCGGATGAGCAATGACCGGTATCAGATCATTTTCAACAGCACACCTGACTGCTTCGATCATTTTTTTACCGTCGGCATCAAAGAAAAATTCCATTAATAAATATCTGGTATCATTGCATGTCGTGATCTCGTCTAAGTGTTCATAAAAGCTTTCGACCGAATCGAACAGGAACTCACAGCCAGGATACAGCTTAACAGGAATCCCGGCATCTTTGACGATCCTTTGAAAATCACTGAACAGACCTTTGATCTTGACAGAAGGATTTTCAAAATGATAAGGATAGGCCAGATGAGGTGTCAGAACGATTTCATCAGTCCCGTCACGGTAAGCCTGATCAAGCATCTGCAAAGCCTGATCGATGCTTTGACACCCGTCATCGACCATCGGTAAGATATGACTGTGTATATCGATCATTATTTCTCCTCCTAAAAATCCATTGCCATCTTGGCAGATTCTTCTTCACTTAATACCGTTAGTTTAGTATCCATGACCCGATAGACCCTCTGACACATATTTAAGACACTTGGACGATGGGTCGTTACTATACATGTCTTATTTGGATGATTGATCATGATATTATTTAATACTTTTCTTTCAGTTGAAACATCCAAGGCACTCGTTGCTTCATCTAATAACAGTATCGGTGCCTCACGCAGTAAGGCTCTGGCAATGGCAATTCTCTGGCACTGCCCTTCCGATAGGCCCTGTCCCCGGGCTCCTATTTTGGCATTGATGCCTCCTTCTAGCCGGGATACAAATTCATAGGCACATGCTGATTTCAAAGCTTTTATGATTTCTTCATCGCTGGCATCTTCCTTGACCATTCTCAGGTTTTCAGCTATCGTTCCTGAAAAGATGGTATTTCCCTGCGGTACATAGGCAAACAGCGATCTCGTCGATGCATCAAGATGGTATTTCTTCCCCTGATAATCGATCAGATAGGCATTCCCCTGATTCGGTGTTATCAGTCCTAAAAACAGACGGATCATCGTTGTCTTCCCTTCTCCGCTCGGTCCTACCAAAGCTACTATTTCTCCCGGATTGGCCTTTAGATCAGATGAAACTAATACATTTTTATTCTGTATATATGAAAAATAGACATCCTCCAGTTCTAAGGAAAATCCTTTATCCTGGATCCTGTCTAGATATTCGCTCGTTTTGATATCAAGCGGTTCCTTTGGCAGGAAGATGATCTCCATCAGACGTTTGGCTGATATCGTAGCACTGATCGTTGACGGGATGATCGATACCAGCGCACTGAACGTCGATGAAAGACGTCCTGACTGCTGTAAAAACAGCGTCATCTCTCCATAATTGATCGCTCCGCTCCATAGCCGGTATACTGCCCAGCCGTAAAAGCTGAAGCTGACTACCATTCCTAACAGAGATATGATGGTATTGTATTTGATGCTGAACCAGTTGTATTCCAGGCTTACATCCTTGAATCTTTTCTGGAATCCTTTTAAACGGTCACTGAACAGATGCACCAGACTGAATGATTTGATGGAATCGATATTGCTGAAGGTCTCTGTTTCAAATGCCATCATCTCGCTGTTCATTTCCTTGACCTTCATATCGTATTTTCTCAGTCTCGACATCATTACTTTTGATGACAGCAGCATGATCGGCATATTGGCAAGTGTCAAAAACAGCATCGTTGGATCATAGTACAGGATCAGACACAGTGTCGCTATGAAACTGAAAAAATTGATGATCAGATTCGGTACCCATCCGATGGCACTGTTAGCTACCGTTCCTACATCGCTGCTGAAACGGTTAAGCAGGTCACCGCCATGATATCTTGACAGATCAAGCCAGTTGACCTCGATTATCTTATCGAAGATATCGGCCTGGATCTCGTTCTGGATCCGGATATTGATCTTCAGTGTGATCCTTGACATTGCCTGGTTGAAAAGCAGACTGAAAAGCGACATCGATACCATCAGTACTGCCATCTCAAGAGCCCGGTTGGTCTGGATCCCTGTTACGATATTGATCAGCTCCTTGCTGGCAACAGAACTGATCAGCGACATCACGGTAGAAAATACACCTAAGATCGTATAGAATACTATTTCCTTTTTATAGTTCTTTCCGTAGGAAAACATCCATTTGATCTCTTCCCACATCTCCTTGATACTGCCGTCCTTAAATTTCTCTATCAGCATTTTTATTGATTCCATATCTATCTTCCTTTATTAAAAATTCCATATAATCTTGCTAAAAATCTCCGGACAGGTATGATCCTTATCCATACCCGGGCAAAGAACTCCCACCAGAAATCTCCTGGTCCGATCATCTTCCCTTTCCTTTTTACTTTAGTTACCGCTGCAAATATCTGGCCTTCATCTATAGGCCCTTCTATAACTGTCTGATTGTCACCGACAAAATAGTACTGATTTCCCTTTACCTTATAAATACGGTGGACCACATACTGTCCGTTCTTCCTTTGAAAAAAAGCAATATCGCCCTTATGCAGTTTTCTTTCCGTTTTTTTAAAATAGATCACATCACGTTCATGGACTACAAACGGTGCCATCGAGCTTCCCAGCACATGCATATTGACTTCTCTTCCTTCATCTACTAAACCTTTCAGTATCGTTACATACTCTCTGGTCCCCATCCTGCTGTTATTCATCGCCGATCTTTTCCAGCTCCTTTTTCATATACTCCAATGAATGTTCAGTATATTGACACAGATACCGGGGCACTGCATCATATCTTCCTTCTTCAAGCAGGGCATATGCCGGACAGGTATTACAGTATTTACGCAGACTGCACTGACTGCACTCAGAGCTTCCCATGATCTGTTTTGTCTTTTCGGTTATATTCTCCCAGGCCTTTTTAAAGCCGGTCTTAAATACATCTTCGCTCGGTTCGCTCATGACCACACATGGTCTCATCAGTCCCTGCCAGCTGATCGTAAATGAACATCTCCCGGCCTTGCATCTCATACCGTAAGGTTTATCCTCACCTTCAGGAGTATTTCTTATCTTTTCAAATTCATGATGACATGATGCCTTGAATATTTCATCGCCCATCTCGCGGCGCAGTACATGGATCCTTGTCTTTGCAGCCATGTCCGGATCCATCCTGGTCTGAAATGCAAACGGTCTGCTTCTTTCACGGACCCCTGGACACATGTATGTATCGATCCTTACCGGTACATCAAGTCTTTCTCCGATATCCAGGATCCCGTCACTGCATGATACATTGGCTCTGGTCATACTGCCGTTGATCTTGACATGGACTCCTGCTTTCCTTAGTCCCTCGATTGCTTTGACTGCTTTATCGAAGCCCTGTCCATAATGGCACAGTCTTTCATAGCCGCTTTCGCTGTCACCGTATAATGTGATATTGATCCGCCGTGGTTTGTGATGGCTAAAAAAACCAGTCCACTCTTCATCTATCAGAGTACCGTTGGTATTGACCGTCAGGACCATTCCCATCTCTAATAAACTGATATACAGTTCTTTGAACCAGGGATAAAGCAGCGGTTCTCCTCCGGTCAGTAAGATAAACAGTACTCCTGCTTCCTTCATTTCCTTAGCCAGCATAAGCCATTCATCCAGGGTCTTCATCCTTCCCTGAGCTTCCATTTCACTTCTGCTCAAACGGACATAGCACATATCACAGTTCATATTGCATAGCGGTGTCAGTTCCAGTACCCCGTATACCGGTACCAGTCTTTCATATGCCATGGCAAACAGTCTTCGTTCGACCGTATTTTCATATTCGATATCATGTTCCATAAGCATCCTCCTTATCTTGAAAAAGGCTGGAGGCTGTTCTCCTCCAGACCTTTATTCGAACATTCCACTATTAAGACTTACCAGTAACCCAAGAATCCTGATCCAGATTTGTAGTACAGTGAACATTATCATTGTATGGTCCTCGCCATACTATGACGTCTGTAGTAGTAGTTTCATAATGACCAAAAGGCCAAACTCCAACATATTCTTTAGTTACATAGTATCCATTTAAAAAAGCATCATCTGAATCTGCTTCATGTTCTGTACCGCAGGCATGATAGCCACCTAAGCTTTGATCTCCTCCCCATCCAGTTTGAAGACCATCACTTCCATTTGTTTCAAGATACACAGTACCTGATTTTCCACCACCTGCGTCACATGTAAACAAATAAGTTACTCCGCTGTCACCACATGCAGCTACAAATTCATTAGCTGTGAAACGTTCTACATTAAGAACCGGTTTTTTATAACTTTTCATCTGTCTTCCTCTTCCTTTCTCCTTGATATAATAAAAATGATCTGATCCTTTATCCCTCTGTCCAAAAATTCATTAACATCACCTGCAACATCCTGTCCTGCTGTGTCGTATTCGCTTTCTACCGCTTCTACCAGCTCGCTGAATGTCTTAGGTTCTGACAGAGTATTATAAAGAAACAGGGCTAGTTCATTTAACTCGATGATACCGTTAAATTCCGGCAGCATGCTCCCATCTGATAAATGAACATTCCCGGTATCCATTGGAACTAACATGTATTCGCCAAGTATTTCCCTTACGACGAATCCATCTCTGGCAACAAATCTTAATTCATCATCCATTGTTTTCTCTCCCTTTCTTTATGTCTTTCAGGGAGATAGTTATATCCCGATAAATACCTCCCGTTTTGAAGCTGTATTTAAGCTTCGCTTCCATTACTTATAGGCACCACCTCCTTTAGATAGTCATCAAGGATGTCTACTGCTTCCTGGCTTATCGTACAGCTGAGAGCAGTTACCGGCAGTTCTTTTATCAGCTGTCCGATAAAATCCAGTGCATTGTCAAGATATTCCTGATTGTGATAATTGATCGTTATCTCCCTTAGCAGACGTCTGGTCTTTTCGATTCCGCTCAGCTCTTTTATCTCATTTACCGGTCCCTGTTCAAGCATCACTATCGCTTTTATTGGATATCTGCGATTATGACAGATCTTCGATGAACCGCATACCGGCCATCCATTGGCATAGAACCGCTCTCCTTCTTTTGTCAGCAGTGTCCGGTCACCGTTGATTATTTCTATATCACGGTACTTCTTCCACAGATCTGCCTGCGTGCTTTTCCCCGTCCCGCTTGGGGCACTGAACAGTATCGCCTGTTCCTGATACACGATATAGGAACTGTGTAAAATATAGCTTTTATAGCTGTTCATCCTTCTTTCAAGTGATAATAATGAATTGAAGACCGTATCAATATTTAAATATCTGGTATAGTCCCGATGAAATCTTATCACCGTATGTGTTTCATCTGTTTCTCTGCATTCTGCATAAAATCTGTTATCTGTCGGCAAAGCCAGATAGCGTGTTTCCAGTTTACCGTTCTTGGCTATCCTTATCGTCTGTTTATTGACGATATAGTCTTTGTCATCAAAGGCTATATCATCGACGATGTCGATATGATAATGATAATCCGGTGTTTCTTCTGTCCTGAATTCTGACAGATTAAAAGGCATCAGCTCTTCGCTGATACCCGTTATCTCAAATATGAAGTGTCCTATCCTGTACATAACTGACTCCTATTTTATTACTCTGTATTTTTTTAACAGCTCTATCCTCTGTTTCCCTACTTCGATAGTTCTCTGGCTGTTTTTTGATGAATTGTTCTTTTTATAGTTCACTATCCTTGAAAAATATGCAAAAGGCAGTAAAACCGGATACTTATTCAGATATTTATATTTCCCCTGCATTTCCTTAAGCGACGGGAATATGCTTTTTAAGACCGATGTCTTTCCATCAGAGATCGTATTCAAGGTTATCGTCGCTGAATGGATTCTTTCCGATGACGACTGCCCGAAGATTCCGGCATCCATGATATCTTCGAACAGATCCTGATAGTCGCTTTTATCGATGCCTTCAGGCACTCTGATCTTTGTATAATCAAATTCCAGCAGATCATGAGCCATGACAAACAAGCTGGTTATCAGAACATAGATATTCAGATCCTTTAATATATCATACAGTCTGTCCCAGTTGACCTTGTCTCCGTATGCTTCGCTATACATCACGATATCGACCACCTGTCTGATCCCTACTCCGCCATGAAAAAAGTGTTTTACAAAATGCAGGATCAGAAACAGCAGATGTTGGGTATATTCTAGTGAATATACATCTACTCCCCCAATTTTATGAACTATACATTTATCAAAAGCATGTTCAAAATATTTTTGATAGTTTCCATAGGCTTTTGATTCCAATGAAAAAAGAGCTGTGTGCAGCTCTATTGATAATCCTGAAATTGGATCAATAAATGTAGTTACGTCATCGCTTTTTGAAACAATCGTAAAGTTATTCTTAAGTAAGATTTCTGTTACTATTTCAAACTCTTCTTTTTGAACATATAAATCTTCATCATTTGACTGACGATTATCGGGTTGTGGATATAATGACCGGCAGATAAGCCCCTTGACTATCAGTACCTTAAGATTTTGCTTTGAAAACTGTTTACATAGATGAAGAATCTTCATCGTTTTTCTAGTCTGGAAAGCATTAATTTTTAAAGCATCGCTTTTCCATCTCTGTTTTATTTCCACTGGAAAGTCGTCAAAACTATAAATTTGATTAAAAATCAAAGCACTAATTTGATGTTGATTAGACAGCTCATACAGTTTTGAATAATCAAGTCTTATTGGTTTAGATATCTGATTTAAACGTGCATCTTTTAATAATGTAATCATTTCACTATTCATATTACCCCTCTTTTGCCTTTAATGTAATCGAAACTATTTCCGGTGGATTATTAAATCTTGGAAACATTTCATCGCTACTGCTAATTCCCCTTGTAACAATCATATCCATATTTTCTAATTTATAATGACCATAATCCACTTCCGGAAACCATCCTAATTCTGGAGCATATAAACCACCCACATATGGCAAGATTACTTGTCCACCATGATAATGACCGCTAACAACTAAATCAAAATCCCATTTATAAGCCTTACCAAAAATAAAACTATCCGGACGATGAGCCATCATTAACTGAAACGATGATGTCTGCTTCATTTCAGTTAAAAAATTATAAACATCACTTTCCATCGTTTTTTGATCGATATCACCAGTTTCCTGACTAAACGCATAATCATACATACCGCCTATCCTTATCGTGTTTCCATTCACTTCAATATCCTGATATACCTTATCCAGTACTGTAACTCCAATATTTTTTATGTTTTCTATTAATTTTTTACTATCAGCATATTCGAGTTCATGGTTGCCCAGACTAAAATAAACTTCTGTTATTTCAGTTAACGATTCTAAAAATTCAATAATACTTTCATCATCTGAAGATTCGCTATCAATGATATCCCCGACACACAAGATAATATCAGGATTCAACTGTTCAATTCTGTCTACTATTTGGTCCTTTATTTTACAATACTGATCATGTACATCAGCTATCGTGACAATGGTTACATCGTTATTTATCTTTGCACTTGATATTTCATAATCAGTGACTTCTACCTTATAATATGAGACATAAATGAAATAACTTGTGATCATGCATAGGCAGAGTATAACTATCATAATCATTTTAATAATTGTTTTTCTCATATTAATTTATAAACCTATAATTAATCTTACATTAAAAAAATTATTCATATAATCCTTTATTAAATAAGTGAAAAAACTCATATTTATTATTATTCAAATACAAGGCTGCTCTACTCCCGCCACAATTACCTGCTATTAATAGATTGCATTTTGATAAAAGATTTATAGAAGAAATATATTCTAAGCTCTTATAATATGAATCATTTTCTCTATTAAAATGAATCCAAGAAATTCTAGTAGCATCGCCTCCTGTTTTTGATTTAATATTATAAAATTCATCATAATATTTTCTTTTATTTGTAAGTACAATTCCAGGAAACTCTTTTTCAAATATACTTTTAATTTTTTCTTCATCTGTAGCTAAATAAACATAACTACAATTATATTCATCCATTTTTTCCTTTACCATGGCTACAACTTCTGTTACTTCTGGCTGGATAGGATGTCCTTGGGGTTGGTTATCAGTATAATCAGTCCCTCTACATAAAACCCCAACAATTCTTTTGTTTTTACCCAATATCTCTTTTTCTTCTTGAAAAAAATAATTTTTTGTCTCTTCATTTAATACAATAAATGTCTTAATTAATTTATTAAAATAAGCTATATCTTTTTTTGTTGGAAAAATTGGAAAATAAAATGGCGCTTCCTTGACATTACAAATAGACGCTTTTTTTATTTCTTCATTTTTTATTTCTTTACAACCTTCATATGGTTGTTTTAAAAATTGTGTCCACAAATTAATTTTTTCCGAATTATATACTTCTATAATAGGTCTATACCCATTTGCTAAACAATATGTAATATTTTGTAACATATTTCTTATAAAACATACCTGAAATAATGGGTAATCCCAAGTTCCTTGATTAATTATACATAGTTTATAATTTTGTATATTTATTTTAGAAAAGTTAGTTTTTCTATAAAATTTTTTTAATCTAATTGAACATATATATTCTCTTATATTTTGTTTTTTTATAACCCATTCTAAAAAAAATAAAACAGGACTAGGTAAAAATGTAATTGTTTTTCTTATTATCTTTTTCACTTATATTTTCTCTCTTTCTATGAAATAATTTATAAACTATATTATTTTCATATACTATATCAACATTAAAAATATTGTGATATATTTCAAATTTGTAACTACTCAGATTTAATATTAAATTTATTTATATTATACTTACTCTCAATGTTATAAAATAGTAATCATCTTATAACATCAATTTCTTAAGTATTTCATAATATTCGTCTATTTCAGGTATCTTATATAAATATTTTTTCCCAACTAAATTTGTTACCAATTCAGGAATCTCATTAAAATTGTTACAAAATTTAATATATTCTAATGACTTTATCCATTCATAACAGCCTTTTAATTTGGGACTTAAGCTATTAAATACTATGCATGGTGTACCAGTTATAGCAGAAAAAATCATACCGTGAAGCCTATCTGTGATTACAATTTCAGATTTGCGAAACTCATTCAATTTTTTTTCTAATTCATCATTACGTAATTCTATAGATATTTGACGTTCGACTACTGTATCAGTAATATTTATATTATCAAAAAATATTTTTCTTAGTATATCAATCAATTCCCTTTCTGTATCAGATGTCATTGTTTTTTCTTTATCATTTCTTAAACAAACTAGACAACCATCTCTATTAAATTGGATATTATTTTCTTTTAAAAAAATTACCATATCTGGTATTAAAATAACATTTTTGTATATTTTTTTCATAAAATCATAAGATGTTTTTTCTCTTGCACAAATTATCAGATTTGGATGAGAATTGTATATTTCAATTGATTTTTTTAAGTCTTCTTCTTCATTAGCAGCATAATATATTGTATTAGGAAATAATATAATTTTAGACCTTTTGTTATTGGCAATTATTTTTCTGACTCGTTTTTCTTCTACAGGCCAAAGCGTTCCTAAATTTCCCCCACCTTGAATTAGAATTGTTCTATTATTCATAAGGTCTATGCTGTTATAAGAATCTAGAATATCTAAATCCATTCCTGTTAACTCGATATATTTAATATTTAACCTATTCAAAAAATCTATTTCTGATTTTGCAATTGCATGATCTCCAAGATTACCATGAATAGGAGTATTAACTAAAAAAACAGCTTTTGGATTTAACCACTTCATTTTAATATATGGAAAAACATCTACTTGCCATAATCTAAACCTTTTTATTGCATTACTTTTAAATAATATTGTCCTTATAATATTTTTTATATTCATGCCTATATTACCTTTCAACCTGTTTAATATATCCATTAGATATATGTCCCCACCATTGAGTATTCCATGGCATATTATGGTTAAATCCGATACTTTCTGTAACACTAAAATTATAAACATCTCGTAAAACATCTACGTTCTTATCTGCACCATACTCTCCAACCCTGTATAGAACAAACGATAATGAATAATTTCCTGGTACTATATTTGATGAATCAAAGCAAAAAGTTTGCTTATTATTCATACCCAGTTCTAAGCTAATTGCTTTTTCCGTAGAAGACATCATTATTGTATTTCCATCAGATGTATTAACCATAATTCTTAAATAAACATTATCTTTTTCTGCAGAACTATTATTTATATCAATATTAAATTTTATTACCTCTCCTGTTTTATAAACACCAGATTCATTTTCAAATTCTATTTTTTCAATACATATATTTGGTTTTGAATAATTTGAATCTCTCATAGACGGCTGAATTATAATATTATTATTACTTCTTCCAATATCCATTCCCATATATTTTGCTATTGCAGCTTCTACTTCACCATTAAATATTACTTTACCATGTTCCAAAACAACACATCTATCACACAACTGCCTAATTGTATTCATATTATGACTAACGTATAATACTGTTCGTCCTTCATTTTCGGCCACTTCGCTCATCTTTTTTAAACATTTTTGTTGAAATTTCATATCTCCAACTGCCAATACTTCGTCCATTACTAATATTTCTGAATCTAAATGTGCTGCAACTGAAAATGCTAATTTTACATACATTCCTGATGAATATCTTTTCACTGGAGTATCTATAAATTGCCGACATTCTGAAAAATCAATAATATCTTCTATTTTACTATCTACCTCTGCTTTACTCATTCCCAGTATTGCACCATTTAAATATATATTTTCTCTTCCAGTTAACTCTGGATGAAATCCAGTTCCTACTTCAAGCATGCTGGATATTCTTCCTTTAATATATATGTTTCCTTCTGTTGGAGCTGTTACTCTTGATAGTAATTTTAGTGTTGTAGACTTACCAGCACCATTTCCACCAATTATTCCTAACCGCTCTCCTTTATATACCTCAAAACTTATACCATTCAATGCATAAAACTTTTCATTGGATGAATATACTTCTTGACCAATTTTTAAATTTGGATCTTCTCTCCCTCTTTTTCTCGCCCACCAGCTTTGTAGATCTCCTCTTAATGTTCCTCCACCTATGGCTCCCAAACGATATTGTTTTTTGACATTTTCTATTCTTATAACAGTCTCTCTTTCCATAAATATCTCCTTAAATAGTATCCATAAATGTTTTTTGAACTTTATTAAATAGAATTATTCCAACAAATAAAACAATTAGTGTTGTAATAACACCAATTCCCAAATAAAACCATGGTATAGTTCCACTACCTAAAAATGCATATCTAAAAGTTTCTACAATTGGAGCTACTGGATTCAATAACATAATACTTTGCCCTTTTGCAGATAACTGTGAAATAGGATATACGATTGGAGTTATATACATCCATAATTGAACACCAAATGTTACTAATACTGCTAAGTCACGATACTTAGTTGTTAAAGAAGAAATAATAATTCCAAATCCTAAAGAAAGCATAGCTATTATTAACAATAAAAACGGTGTTAACAATATATATGTATTAGGATGTACAGCATTTCCAGTAAGTGTATAGTATAAAACAAAAATCATAAACATACAAAACTGTACAAAAAAGTTTATTAACCCAGATAAAACCGTTGAAATAGGTGTTACTAACCTAGGAAAATAAACCTTACCAAAAACTGCTGAGTTATCTATAAATGTATTTGCAGTCTTAGTTAAACAGGTAGAAAAATATGACCATAAAGTATTACCAGCCATATAAAAAACAAATTGTGGCATTCCATCAGTAGAAATATTAGCAATACCACCAAATACAATCGTAAACATTAATGTTGTCATCATAGGGTTAATAACAATCCATAATGGTCCAAGTATCGTTTGTTTATACATTGTTTTAAAATCTCTTTTAACAAACATCACTATTAAATCTTTATATTTCCATAATTCTTTTAGATTTAAATCTAAAAGCCTAGTTTTAGGTTTAATAACCGTTGTCCAGTGCTCATTCATTTAATTTCCTCCTACTGCATATTAATACTATGAAACAATAAAATTTACATTTATATAAAATCATTTAAATTATCATTTTTTCTATAAATTCTCTAACAGCACCATTACCACCGTTTTGTTTACAAATATATAAAACAGATTTTTTAACCTCTTCTACTGCATCATTAGGACATCCTTTAAAACCACAATAATTAATACATTCTAAATCATTTAAATCATCACCTATATATGCAATTTGTTCTGGTTTTAATCCATATTTAGCAATTATTTCTTTTAATTTAGATAGCTTATCTATGATTCCTTGATGAAGTTCAGTAATCTTCAATTCCTTAGCTCTATTTTCAATGATCTTTGATTTTCTACCAGTTATTATTACAGGAATAATATTATTTTCCGGTAATATATGCGCTATTGCATAGCCATCTTTTACATCAAATGATTTCATTATTTCTCCGTCATTTCCTATATAAATATGTCCATCAGTTAAAGTACCATCAACATCCATTACTAACATCTTTATCTTACTCATCTAACTATTCCTGCCTTAATAATATCCTGAAGCAATATAGCACCAATAGCTTTATTATCATCATCTAACACTGGTAAGGAAGTAATATTTTTTTCATTCATCTTTTGCATTGCATTAACTGCTAACTCTCGATAATCAATACTAACTGGATTTTTTGTCATTACATCATCTACTATTACTTTATATACATCTATTCCTTTTTCTAGCATTCTTCTAAGATCGCCATCTGTAATAATTCCTTTAAGGTTATTTTCTTTATCTACAACAGAAACCATACTAAGTCCTTTTTTGCTCATTTCAACGATTGCTTTTTGAAGTGTTTCCCCTTCAATTACTATGGAATTATCATTTTCTTCATGCATTAGATCTTTTACTTTAACTAATAATTTTTTTCCTAAAGATCCAGCTGGATGATGTAACCCAAAATCTTCTTTGGTATAGTTTTTACATTTTGATGCCACTACAGCAAGAGCATCTCCTAATACCAATAATGCTGTAGTACTAGAAGTCGGTGCTAAATGCATATAACATGCTTCTTCAAAATGTGGAAAAACATATTTATAATCACAACTTTTAGCTAAAGTGGAATGTTCATTTCCAGTTATTGCAATAGTAATTGGACCAATTTCTTTTAAAACAGGAATTAGTTTAGTGACTTCTTCACTTTCACCACTATAGCTCATCAACATAACAATATCTTTTTTCTCAATCATCCCTAAATCACCATGCTGTGCTTCACTTGGATGCATAAAAAAAGAAGGAGTTCCTAGACTAGCAAATGTTGCTGCCATTTTAGTAGCAATATGCCCAGGTTTACCCATTCCAGTCAATATAACTTTTCCTTTACAAGACAATATTAATTCTAATATTTTTTCAAAATCTTTATTAATAGCTTGCTTTGTAGCCTGTAAAGCATTTATTTCAATATCGAATACATTTTTTGCTTCATTAATCAGATCCATAATTATTCCTCATTTACAGCATCATAAACTTTAATAATTCTTTTTAATATATCTTCTAAATCATCCAGTTTTACCATATTTGGTCCATCAGATTTTGCATTATCTGGATCAGGATGTACCTCCATAAATAAATGATCTGCACCACATGTAATAGCAGCTTTAGCTAAATATTCAACATATTCCCTATTTCCTCCAGTTGCATTACCTTTCCCACCTGGTTTTTGAACACTATGAGTAGCATCAAAAACAACTGGTACTCCTAATTTTTTCATTTCAATGATTCCAGTCATATCAACAACCAGATTATTATACCCAAAACAGCTTCCTCGTTCACATAGCATAATGTCGTTACATCCAGCTTCTTTAAGCTTGTTTACAACATTTTTCATATCCCATGGAGCAAGAAACTGTGCTTTTTTTACATTGATTTTTTTTCCTGTTTTAGCAGCTGCTACTAACAAATCTGTTTGTCGACATAAAAAAGCCGGTATTTGTAATACATCAGCAACTTTTGCTACTGGTTCTGCCTGCCATGATTCATGAATATCAGTAATGATTGGCAATCCATATTCATCCTTTACTTTTTTTAGAATTCTTAATCCTTCCTCTAATCCTGGTCCTCTAAAACTGTTAATAGATGTTCTGTTAGCTTTATCAAAAGAAGCTTTAAATACATATGGTATTTCTAGTCTTTTACAAATATCTGAAATTTCTTTTGCTACATTCAATACTAATTCTTCTGATTCAATGACACATGGTCCTGCATATAACGTAAACATATCAATCTCCCCCCTTAATTTATTTATCTAAATTATTTTCTCTCATATATCTTTCTACCTGTACTCTATCTTTTGGAGTATCTACAGATAGTGTTTTACAGTGAGCATTGATATAGTAGCAATCTTTTCTGTTTTCAATAAATCTAAAAGAATCATTTTCTTCTATTTTTTCAATAGGACCTCTAGGTGTATTATGATAATACTCTAATGCTTTGTTAGTAAAAGCTCCAACACCAACAAATTTTTGATAAACATAGTTCATCTCACCTTTTGGAAAAGGAATAGGTGCTCTTGAAATAAATAAACAGATCCCATCTTTATTAGTAACAATCTTTAAATTTGTAGGATCTACTACTTCAACTGGATTTGAAAAATCCGTCATCAAATTTGATACATAAAATCCATCTTCAGGAATTTTTTCCGGTATACATTTAACTATATCTTCAGCCATAACTAATGGTTCATCACCATTGACCATAACATATAAATCAGCATCTATTTTTTTTGAAACTTCATATAATCTTTCTGTTGCTGTTTCACAATCAGAAGAAGTCATGATTACCTTTCCTCCAAAACTTTCTACTGTTTGTTTTATCTCTTCACTGTCAGTTGCAACATAAACTTCATCAAAACATTCTACTTCTTTACTATGTTTCCAAACCCAGTAAACCATTGGCTTATCACAAATTTTTGCTAATGGTTTATTATTAAATCTCGTTGACCCTCCACGAGCAGGTATCATTCCTATAATTTTCATTTTTCTTCCTCCTATACTCCATGTCCATCTTTATATGGATCAATATGCAAAATTCTATATATATATACTCTTAACAAACGTAAATAGACATTAAAAAAATATAAAAACTTACTGCTACCAAATAACATAATTCTATTTTTCTTTATTTTGTCTATATATACTAAACTAGAATATTCTTTTTTATAATCTTTTATTAATTTTTGTAAATCCTCTAAAAAATTCTTATTTAAAAAAAAAGATCTTTGCAAATAAATATTATCTACAAAACTCCAGGGATAATTTATAGCGTAAAAAAGGCATTCTTTATTTAATTCCGGACAATAATCAGTTGATGTCTTTATTAAATATCGTCCTGCATAAATAAAATCTATACACGATTTTTGTGATTTACTATGAACAATACTATTTTCTCTTTGACGATAATAATACAATTGTGAATCAGTAATTATAACACCATTTGACAAATTAATAAATAAATCTGCAGAGAATATAACATCTTCATGCAATTTATTTTTTTTAAACCTTATATTGTTCAATGACTGTTTTTTAAATAATTTATTCCAAACACCAAATTCTGTTTTTTTATTAATTTGATTAGAAAAATAATCTCTATTTGATATAACTGTAGTCAAATTCTTATTATTTAATAATTCAATTTTTTCTCCATCTATAAATCTGTATGTATTACAAACACTAAAATCATAATTTGTATCATTTAATAGATTGTATAATATCTCACAATATCTGGGAGATACTATATCATCACTATCTACAAAACATATATAATTTCCTATTGCAATTTCAATACCCATATTTCTAGTTTGAGATAGACCTTCATTATTCTTATGTATTACTTTTATTCTCTGATCCTTTTTTGAATAATCATCACATATTTTTCCAGAAAAATCTGTAGATCCATCATCAATTAATATAATCTCAATTTCTTTATAAGTTTGATTAATTAAACTTTCGATACATTCAGATAAGTATTTTTCAACGTTATATACTGGTACTATAATTGAAACAAGCTCCATCTAATCACCCTCCTCCCATTTTAACAACCAATTTTGCAAATAATTTCACAAAGATACTTTTTGTTATTACAGCTTGTATAAACCCTACCATCATTAGCCTCATTTGTAAATTTACCAGGTATAGCCTCTCTTTTTTTTGCCCTCCTAATATACCACTCATATTCAATATCAATATTTCCTATGTCAATCGCTTGAATATTTAGTTTTGATAAATCAGATGCAAGAACTGTAGCAGTTGGTCCAATAGCCATTATTATCAATTCTTCATTTAATCGATTTTTTATTATTTCTTCAAATATGTTATCGTAATAGTCAAAAGCATTAATTGCAGGAGTCAATATTCTTTTTATTGATGTTGCATTATCAAACAAATCATTTCCTACCCCAAGTCTTGTTTGCTCTCCTTCTACAATAATTATGTTCTTGTTGCTCCATAGTTTTTTCAATTTGGGGAAAGTTCTTTTTGCTCTTTTACTATTTTTCCAATCAATATATGGTCGGCTAATTTGTGAATCTCCAAATAAATAGTTTTTTCCAACATAGTTTCTTAACATATCAACAATTTCTTGATGATGATTATTTTTTCCCCACTCTATCCAAAATGTTTTAGAATGATTATTACATCCTAATGTAGTATTCATACATCTAGGAATACAAATTAATAAATTTTTATTTTTATTTTGCAATACATTTTTTAATCCTGTAGAAATATTATTTGATTGATTTTGAAAATGTAAATCTCTTTTTTTAAAAATCAAATCAAATTCACCATCGCCAAATCTAGCTATAGAGCAATTATTTTTTTTTATATATTTAATCGTCCTATCAGGTGACATAATCCTAAGTCTATAACGTAATCTTAAAATATATATTCTTTTTTTTTCATAACAAAACTCATAAAATAATATAAGTATTTTTTTTATATTGAAATTACTCATCTTCTTATTCTCCATAAATAATAATTTTTCAATTTATATAAAAAATTATTTCCATTAATTAAATATTGTATTAAATATTTGTAATCTAAAGCTTCTTTTTCCGACCATCTATTTTTAATCATATTCCAATTTTTTAAAGAAGACTTTAACCACTCAACAGTTCTATCATTAAAAGACAAAATATTATATACCACTTTTGGCTTAGTATTATTAATATCCAAATATAAATATCTTTTAATATGCCAAATTGCTATTATCCACATACACTTATTAATATTATTTATAAATGCTTTGCTATTTTCAAAATAAAGCAACAATTTACTCATATGTTCAATTCTATTTAAACATTTGTTATCATTTTGCTCACTCTTTATTCCATGTTTTGTCAATAAATATACAGGATCATTAATTACCAAAATATTTTTTATACACGAATAATATTGTAAATTAAAAACTAAATCTTCTGCCCAATCATCTTTATTCCCTAACATATCTCTCTCAGGAAAATATATTTGATTGCTAATAATTATACTTTTTTTATAAACTTTATTCCAAACCGAGTATCCAGAAAATATGTGAGCATCTTTGCTTGAGATATAATCTATTTTATCATTACTATCTTTAAAAATTATTTTGTTAGAATAATAGTTTTCTTTAGCTTCTACTTCACCGTTCCAAACATTTCTATAATCAAAACATAATAAATCACATTTCATCATATATTTTTCAAGTTTATTAACTAACATATTTAACTCTACTTCATCATACGAATCATCTGCATCACAAAACATGAGGTACTTTCCTGATGAAATATTAATGCCGATATTTCTCGCTGCACCAGCACCAACATTATTAATAGAAACTATTTTAACATGTTTATATTTTTTCGCATATTTATTACAAATATCTAATGTTAAATCTCTACTCCCATCATTAATTACTATAATTTCATAATTGTCATTTAAAATAGAAATAATCTTATCTAAACAGTTTTTTATACTACATTCAACGTTATATGCCGGAATTATTATCGATAATAATTTCATTATTTTAAATTTCACCTCCTCAATGCATTAATTGCCATTCAATAAACTTTCATCATTTTTAGTTAAACAGTATTAAAA